>NZ_JBFUHV010000010.1:0-131712 GCF_056402215.1 Rhodococcus sp. P4_B6
GCCGCCGTAGATCCGCTGGATCCGCGCGTCGATGTACGCCTTGGCGACGGGATACTCCATCATGTAGCCGTATCCACCGTGGAACTGCACCCCGGCATCGATGACACGGCCCTGCAGTTCCGTTGCCCAGAGTTTGGCCTTCGCCGCATCCACGGCGGTGAGGGTGCCGGCGTTGTGCTCACGCACACACCGGTCGATGTATGCACGGGACACCTCGACGGCCGTCTGCAGTTCGGCGAGGGTGAAGCCGAGGCCCTGAAACTCCCCGACCCGCTTGCCGAAGGCCGTCCGCTCCTTGACGTAGTCGAGGGTCCAGCCGAGGACCGCCTCGGCGGACACCTGCGCGGCGATACCGATGCCGAGTCGTTCGAGGGGGAGGCTCTGCATCAGATACGCGAATCCCGAACCGATCTCACCGAGCAGATTCTCCTTGGGGACGCGGACGTCCTCGAAGAACAATTCGGCGGTGTCCTGGGCGTGCAGACCGAGCTTGTCCAGCTTGCGGCCCCGGGCGAATCCCGGCGTCCCGTCTTCGACGACGAAGAGGCTGAAGCCGCGGGAGCCGGCGGAAGGATCGGTCTTCGCGAACACGATCACCAGGTCGGCGAGGATTCCGCTGGTGATGAACGTCTTGGACCCGTTGATCACCCAGCTGTCGCCGTCGGCGACCGCCGTGGTCTGGATGGCGCGCAGGTCGCTGCCCGCGGCAGGCTCGCTCATCGCGATCGCGCCGATGGTCTCGCCGGTGACGAACCCGGGCAGCCAGCGCCGACGCTGCTCGGCGTCGGCGTGACGGAGCAGGTAGTTCAGGACGATGTCGTCGTTCGTGGAGAATCCGGACTGCAGGGCCGACGCGCCGACCCGGGCGATCTCCTGCTGGATCACGAAGCGGAAGCGGTAGTCCAGTTCGCCGGGACCGCCGTACTCCTCGGGGACGGGCAGTCCGAGCAGACCCTGGCGACCGGCTGCCAGCCAGGTCTCGCGATCGATCAGGCGATCCGCATCCCATTTCTCGAGTTGGGGCACCACGTGCTTGTCGACGAATCCCCGCACGGATTCGCGGAACAACTCGTGGTCCCGGTCGAACAGATCGCTCTGCATGTCTTCCTCCTGATGCGGGACGCCCGTGGGCGCCCCGCACATCATGTGTTGTCAGTTCGTTGCGAGTAGTTTCTGCGTCTCACGCCGGAACACCTGGTTGGCGACCTCGTTCTGGCCCAGCACCATCCGGCCGGCATTGGCGCTGGTCATGCCGTGCTGCGAGTCCCGAAGGAGGGGGAAATCCTCCGCGTGGAGAACGGCGAGGAGGATCTCCCAGTTCTTGGTCCACAGGCGGTTCCACCTCTCCTCGGTCATCTCGGTCTCCGCGACAGGCGGCACGATCAGGCGCATCTCCATGCGGCAGCGCTGCGGATCGGTGGGGTGCGGCCGGAAGGTGAGGAGCTGGAAGTGATCCGGCTGCCGCAACAGGGTGCTGTTGGGGAGCAGGAAATGGGTTTCCGTGATGTCCTTGGCCAGGCTCCGGTCGCCGGGATCCTCTTCGATCCACCGGTCGATCGACTTGCGCGGCGCGATGAATCGGCAGTGCCTGCCGAAGTCCTCGAACGCCAGCACGTTGGTGTGGATGTGCTTTGCCGCGGTATTCGGGTGGGCGTACTGGATGTGATACCCGTCGAGGAAGGCGTCCTGCATGATCTTCCAGTTCACCGGCTCGTCGAATCCCTCGGACTGGAAGGCGATCTTGGAACCGAGGTCGTAGCCGGCGACGATCGTATCCATCTCTTCGCCGAGCCAGCCCGCCACGTCGATCTCGGCGTCCGCGTCGTCGACGACCCAGATGAAACCGTGACGTTCCTCGGTCGGCAATTCCACGAGCCCCATGTTGGTGGTGTCGGTCTCGCCGAACGTGTTGTCGCGGGTGATTGTCCGGAGGCTGCCGTCCGTGTCGTACGACCACCGGTGGTAGGGGCAGGAGAAGAGTCGGCAACGGCCCTTCTCCTCCTTTTCGAGGAGGGCGCCACGGTGCCGGCAGAGGTTGACGAACGTCTTGACGCCGCCGTCGCGCTGTCGGACCACGATGATGTTGTTCCGCGGCATCTGCAGGGTGAAGAAGTCGCCGGCGCGGGGGATCTCGGAACCGTGAGCGACGATCGAGGGGACACGTCCGAAGATGAGGTCACGTTCCCGCTTGGCCACCGCTGGATCGGTGAATTCCTCCGGCTGGAACCAGGTGATGTGGTCGAATTCGTCCGTCGTGTCGTTGCGCAGGTGATCCAGGGCGCGGCGAATGCGTTCCTCGCGGGGGGCTCCGACCTCGGTCATTGCGTTTCCTCCAGTGTCGTGCGGAGTCGAGGGGCCGGCRTTGTCGCCGCTACCCGTCACCGGCTCCGAATGCGGTGTGGATCGACCCATTAAATCTAACTCACATAGATTTATGTGTAAACCCTCGCAGGTCCGGCCGTTGCGGGTGTTATCAATGAGCATTAGGTTTAGGTGACACCGTCCGATGAGGAGTGATACGGATGATTTCCTGTCAATGGTGCGAGGAACTCGCAGACGACGACCGCGACGAGGTTCTCGCCCTGGTGGGCGCGGCCGCGGAATACGACGACGAAGCGGGGTTCTCGCGCATCGAACCGCGTGACGTCACGGCACGTTCGCGGCCGGGGGTGTCGGTATCGCATCTTGCCGTCAAGGCGCGCCGGGGCCTGAGCGCTCTCGACGACGTTCCGCTCGTCGTGGTCGCGTACCTCACTATCGCCGTGGACGACGACGGTCTCGGGACCGTCCAGTTCGTCGTGCACCCCGACTATCGATCGCGGGGGATTGCGACCCTGCTCGTCGAGGAACTGGGCCTCGACGTCGACCGGCCGGACGGCTGGATGGGTACCGGTGCGCGCACGCTGCGCGTCTGGGCCTTCGGCACGCATCCCGCGGCCGAGCGCCTGACTCGACGGTTCGGGATCTCGTCGGTGAGCCGGCTGTGGACCCTGTTCCGCAGCCTGACCGGGCCGTTCGCGGTTCCGCTCGATCCGGTGCACCTCCCGGCCGGGTCCGTGCTGGAGGCACCGCGCGGGCTGGAGGCCCCCGAGTCGGTGAAGGCTCTCGACGACGTGCTGGGCCGTTCGGGAATTCCGGCCGCTCAGCTCGAGAAACTGTCGGAGAGCCGTGCCCACGGAACCGGGTCCGTCGTACTCGCGTCCGGCGACGCCGGCCGCCCCCAGGGGTTCGTCTGGCTGGACCCGTCGCTGCACACGCACCTCGAACTGCGGGCGGCGTGGATCCGTGCGCTGGTGCTCGAGAAGGAGGCACGGGGCGGCGGCCTGGGTGCGGCGCTGCTCGTGCGCGCGCTCGAGGTGCTGCGCGACGCGGGGGCCCAGATCGCCTTGATGAGAATCGATCCCGACGACGACGGTGCGGTCCGGCTCTGCCGGTTGCTGTCGTTCGAGCAGGAGGATGCGCACACGTGCTACCAGGTCGGTGAGTGGCATGAGGCCCCCGGCTACCTCTGAGGCATGAGACGGAGAACGATATTTGTGTCACTGTTGACGAGCGGCGAATCCCGCGATACTGTCCTGTGACACGGCTCACAAGCGGTGTCCGTTTCGAGGGCGTCCGGCCGACGGCCCTCGAACCCAAGACCCACATCCAGTGCTCACATCGCGCGCACGCCGCGCGACATTTCGGGGCACATCACCGACATCTCAGACTCGGTTGAACGAGAGGACACGTCATGGCACGACTCGAGGGGAAGGTCGCGTTCGTCACCGGTGCGGCACGCGGACAGGGACGTTCGCACGCGGTGCGACTGGCGGAGGAGGGCGCCTCCGTCATCGCGATGGACATCTGCGAGCAGATCGACACCGTCTTCTATCCGATGGCGACCACGGATGATCTTGCCGAGACCGAACGCCTGGTCAAGGAGGCCGGCGGTTCCATCGTCACGTCGGTGGGCGACGTCCGGAACCGCGCCGACGTCCAGCGCGCGTACGACGCCGGGATCGAACAGTTCGGTCACGTCGACATCGTCCTGCCCAACGCCGGCATCATGCCCGTCATCGGACCCGGAAATCAGCCGCAGGCGTGGCACGACGCCATCGACGTGATGCTCACCGGCGTGTGGCACGTACTCGAGGTGACGGTGCCCGGGCTGATCGAGCGGGGCGAGGGCGGGTCGATCGTCATCACCAGTTCCGCCGCGGGCCTCACCAGCATCGGGCTCAACACGTTCCCCGGCCAGGCCGGTTACTCCGCGGCCAAACACGGCGTCGTCGGTCTCATGCGCCTGTACTCGAAGCAGCTTGCGAAGCACAGCATTCGGGTCAACACCGTGCATCCCACCGGGGTGAACACCCCGATGGTGGCCAACGCCGAATACGGCGAGTTCGTCAACTCGCACCCCGAGGTCGCGAACGACGAATCGTACAAGAATCCGATGCCGGTCGAGCTGATCGAGGCCGTCGACATCAGCAACGCCATCGTGTTCCTCGCCTCCGACGAGGCGCGGTACGTCACGGGCGTGACCCTGCCGGTCGATGCCGGCTACAACAACCGCTGAGCGAAGGGAATTTTCGACCATGACGACAACAGAGTCGGCGGCCGCAGCGCCTCCGAAGATCGCCGATCGCGAGCAGGTGTTCGTGGGCGGCCGGTGGGTGGAGTCGACGGGAGACGAGTGGATCGACCTCGTCGACCCGTTCACCGAGAATAAGGCGGCGCGAATCCGCAGCGCCACAACCGAAGACGTCGAACGCGCCGTGCAGGCCGCTCGCACGTCATTCGATTCCGGTGGGTGGGCGTCGCGCACGATGGCCGAACGCGCCGACGTCCTCGACGAGATCGCTTCGCGACTCGAGAGCCGCGTGGAGGAGTTGACCCCGCTCGGCGTGATCGAGGTCGGCATCCCCGTCGCGGTCAGCGGCCCGACCCAGCAGATGACCGCCGGGTTGTTCCGCGCCGTGGCGGCCGTGGCCCGCGACTACTCCACCCGCGACGACCGGACCCGCGCCGACGGCGGGGTCTCGCGAATCCTGAAGGAACCGACCGGGGTCGTGGCAGCCATCATCCCCTGGAACGGGCCCATCGGGACGATCGCCTTCAAGGTGGCCCCCGCCCTCGCCGCAGGGTGCTCGGTGATCCTCAAGACGGCGCCGGAAGCCCCACTGTCGCCGTCCGTGTTCGCCGACGTCATCGGGGAACTGACGGCCGAAGGGAAGATTCCGGATGGCGTCGTCAGCGTTCTCTGCGCCGACCGGGAGGTGTCCGAAACTCTCGTCACCAATCCCGACGTCGATCACATCACGTTCACCGGAAGCACTCTCGCCGGGCGGCGCATCATGTCGCTCGCCGGTGAGCGCATCGCCCGGGTGTCGCTCGAACTCGGTGGCAAGTCGGCGGCGATCATCCTCGACGACGCCGATCTGGGGCACGTCATGCAGTCGCTCCCGATGGGTGGCTGCATGCAGAGCGGTCAGGCGTGTATCGCGCTGACGCGGGTGCTCGTGTCACGCAAGCGCCACGACGAGGTGGTCGAGGCGCTCAAGGGCGCACTGGGCTTCCTCACCATGGGAAACCCGTGGGAGCAGACGACATTCCTCGGCCCGCTCGCCATGGAACGGCAGCGTGACCGGGTCGAGAGCTACATTGCCTCGGCGAAGGAGGAGGGCGCGACCGTCGTGCTCGGAGGCGGCCGCCCCGCAGGCGTCGACCACGGCTTCTTCGTCGAACCGACCCTGATCGACGGCGTGCGCAACGACATGCGGGTCGCGCAGGAGGAGATCTTCGGTCCCGTGGTCTCCGTGATCACCTACGAGGACGAGGACGAGGCGATCGCCATCGCCAACGACTCGATCTACGGACTGTCCGGCGCGGTGTACACGGCCGACCTCGAGCACGGTTTCGAGGTGGCCCAGCGTATCCGGACCGGAACGGTCAGCGTGAACGCCACCATCATCGACTTCACCGTGCCCTTCGGCGGCTACAAGCAGTCCGGCGTCGGACGTGAAGGCGGCGTCGAGGGTCTCGAGGAGTTCTTCGAGACCAAGACGGTGCATCTGCCCGCCATCGGGTAGCGGATCGCCGGCACCGAGATGACGAAGGGCCCCTGGAACATCGTGTCCCAGGGGCCCTTCGCCTCGTCGGGTGCCGGCGTGTCAGGCGGAGCGTTCCTGCGGGGCGTTCGCGGCGGCCGCATCGTTTCGCATCACGCCGTACAGGAAGCTGCGGATCATCTCCTCGAACAATCGCTTCGACGAGAGTTCGTTGGCGGCAAGCGCTTCGGCGAGGAGTGGCTGAGACTCCGGATCGACGTTCGGGAAGATCGTTGCCCGGGTGCTCGGCTTGCGCATCGCCTCCGTGAGGACCGCGCCGATCGACAACGTCTCCATCCCGTCCAGAATCTGGACGTGGAGATGCGTCGGCACACCGGAGTCCAGCAGGAACCGGGCCGTGTCCTCGTACGTGCCGATCAGGAGGTCCCGCGGCAGATACTGCAGGAGGATCGGCGCGGCGTTCCGGTGGCGCAGGATGGCCTGGCGGAAATTCATGCTCAACGCCACGAAGAACTCGGGCCAGTCGGGACCGGGTTTGCGGCGGGGACGGACTACGGACGCGCCGGCGATGTGCCGAGCCACCGCGGAGAGGATCTCGCTCTTGTCCGCGAAGTGGTGGTACAACGACGGCGCCTGCACTCCGAGGTGCTTGGCCAGTCGCGGCAGACTGAATGCCTCGAGTCCTTGGGAATCGATGATCTCGATGGACGCCTGCACCGCAGCCGCGCGGCTGATCAGGGGCTTCGATGGTCGGGGCATGTCAGGCTTTCCGGTCAGGGTGTTCGCTCGGATGGTTGTCAGTCATGATGAGGTGAATCGTAGTCGGTCGTGGTCACCTCATGGGTGTAGGCGACGTCGCCGTCGAGGAAATCGAGCAGGCCGCCGCTGAGCAGGTCGTTGTCGTCGCCGCTGACCATGTGCCCGGCCCCTCCGACATCGATGTGACGGGCCGTCGGGATCAGTTCCAGCAGGTCACGGGCACCGTCCGCGCTGACGACGTCGGACTGCGCGCCCCGGATGAGGAGGGTCGGGACGCGCACCGCGCGCGCCGCGGCACGGGCCCGCGCCTCCCGGACCTCGGCGTGGTCGTCGGTGTTCTCCCGATACGTGATCATCCGTGGATCCCAGTGCCAGTACCAGCGCCCGTCGCGGAGGCGAAGGTTTTTGCGAAGTCCCTCGACGCGCGGCGGACGACGACGGTGCGGGTTGTAGGCGACGACGGCGTCGAGCGCGTCGTCGAGGGTGTCGAAACCGGCGAGGCCGCTCTCCATGAACGACGTGATCTTGGCGAGGCCGCCGGGTTCGGCGCGGGGGGTGATGTCCACCAGGACCAGCGCGCGGCCGATGCCGTGGTCGCCCTGCGCGAGCAACGACGCCATTCCGCCCATGGACGCGCCGACCAGCACCGGTGGCTCGTCGAGACCGGCGGCGACGGCCGCGAGGTCGCGCGCGTGGGCGTTGCTGCCGTAGTCGCCGTCCTCGGCCCACTCGCTCTCACCGTGACCGCGAGCGTCGATGGCCAGGGCGCACCAGCCGTTGTCGGCGAGTCGAATTCCGGTGCGCTGCCACGAATGACGGGTCTGCCCACCACCGTGCAGCAGCAGGACGATTCCCTTCTTCGCGGACGCAGGCTCCCACCGGTCCGCGACGAGAGTGAGTCCGTCGCCTCGCAGTTCGGTGCGAATCGTGGTGATCGGCATGGTCGTTGTCGCCTTTCGTCGGTCAGTGACCGGAGGTTCCGCCGTCGACGGCGAGCGTCGAACCGGTGATGTAGCCCGAGGCCCGGCTGGCGAGGAAGACCACCGCCGCGTCGAGTTCGCGCTGGGTGGCGGTTCGTCCGAGTGAACAGTCGTGGAGGAATGCCGCGAGTGTCTCCGCCGACATCTCGCCGATCATGTCGGTGTCGACGAATCCCGGTGCGATCGCATTGACCCGGATGCCCTTGCGCCCCGACCACTGGTTCGACAGATCCCTGGTCAAGCCGATGAGCCCCGCCTTGCTCGACGAGTACGCGGCCTGCGGGAGTACCGACTTCACCAGGCCGAGCATGCTGGTGATGTTGACGATGCTGGAACCGGGGCCCATCACGCGGGCGCAGGCCTGCGCGGCCCAGTAGGCGCCGAAGAGGTTCACGTCGAGCACCGCCCGATAGTCCTCGGGCCGCTCGCGGGTGGCGGGTGCAGCGTGGGTGACCCCGGCATTGTTCACCAGGATGTCGAGTCTGCCGAACCGGTCGATCGCCGCCCGGGCGAGCGCGTCGCACTGCTGTGGATCGGTCACGTCGGTGGGGACGACCAGGCAGTCGCGACCGCGTTCGGTCACCGATCGGGCGACCGCGTCGAGTCGGTCGCGCCGTCGTGCGGCGATCACGACATCCGCGCCCGCCTCGGCGAGCGCGCACGCGAAACCTGCGCCGAGGCCGCTGCCCGCGCCGGTGACGACGGCCACGGAGTCGGTCAGGCGGAACAGGTCGAGCACCGATTCGGTTGCCTGCGGGTTCATGAGCGAGGTCTCCCATCCAAAATTCTAATGCACATAGGTTTATCGCAGGTGCTGCCGCGGGGCAACATCTCCGACGTGCGTCTTGCGTGACATTAATCTAATGACATAAGATTTACGAGCAAGTGGAGTCGAGTGGAACGAGACAGGTACATGACCAGCAATGCGAACCAGGAGCGGCTGCAGATGCAGGTCGCCGGTAAGGAAACGCTTGCCGACGGCGTCGTGCGACTCACGCTGGTCGACGAGTCCGGTGCCGCGGCCCCGGCCTGGACACCGGGTTCACACATCGATCTGGTCCTCGACGACACGATCACCCGCCAGTACTCGCTGTGCGGGGATCCCGGCGACACGACGTCGCTGACCGTGGCCGTGCTCCGTGAGGCCGACGGTCGAGGCGGCTCGATCCGCGTCCACGACAAGCTCGAATCCGGCGACCTCGTCACCGTGGCAGGTCCCCGGAACCACTTCGCCCTCGTCGACGCCGACTCGTACCTGTTCGTGGCCGGCGGGATCGGCATCACGCCCCTGCTCCCCATGGCGCGGGAAGTGGATTCGAAGGGAACGCCCTGGCGCCTGCTCTACGGCGGGCGGACCCGCGCGAGCATGGCATTCGCCGACGAACTCGCGGACGCACACCCGGATCGGGTGCTCCTCCGCCCGCAGGACGAGCACGGACACCTAGATCTCGCCACGGCCCTCGACGAGGCCGAGCCCGGAACCGTCGTCTACTGCTGCGGGCCGGAACCGTTGCTGCAGGCCATCGAATCGGCGTGCCGGGAACGTCCGCACGTCACCCTGCACGTCGAGCGCTTCGCGCCGAAGGCGCTTCCGGAAGGCGACGACGGCGCGTTCGAGGTCGAACTCGGCCGATCCGGGCGCACGGTGCAGGTTGCCGCGGACGAGACGGTTCTCGACGCCGTCCTCCGGGAAGGCCTCGACGTCGACTTCTCCTGCCGGGAGGGCACCTGCGGAACGTGCGAGGTCGCGGTGCTCGGCGGCACCCCTGATCACCGGGACTCCGTTCTCAGCGAGGACGAGCAGGCGGAGAACGACGCGATGATGATCTGCGTGTCCCGGAGTTGCACACCCAAGCTGATCCTGGATCTCTGACGGATGGTGATGACGGGGGCGGAGTCGGCCACGGTCACGGTTCCGGCCCGACGGTCCGGGAAGCGCGATCGGCTGCTGGTCCCGGCGCTGTGCTTCGTCGTCATGACCACGGCCGTCATCCAGACGGCGGTCGTGCCGCTGCTCCCCGCGATGGCGTCGCAACTCGGGGTCGATTCGGCCGCCGTGGGCTGGGTGGTCACCGCGAACCTGCTCGCCGCGGCAGTGTGCACTCCGGTTCTCGGCAGACTCGCCGATCGGCAAGGTCCGCGCCCGGTGCTGCTGGGGACGCTCGTCCTGGTGCTCCTCGGTTCGGTGCTGTGCACCGTCACCGAGCAACTCCCGTTCCTCGTGCTCGGCCGAATCCTTCAGGGGGTGTCGTTCGCGCTGTTCCCGATCGGCGTCGCCGTACTGAGAGGGCGTCTCGACCCGCGCCGGCTCCTGGGGGCCATCGGKCTGATGTCGGGGATCCTGGCCGTGGGCGGGGGACTCGGCATGGTCGCCGCCGGCGTCCTGCACGCCGAGGGCGCGGACTTCCGGCGAGTGTTCGCCCTGCTCGTCGGGCTGAACCTCGCCGCCCTCGTCGTCGCCTGGGTGACCGTACCTCGCGGCGGCGCGGCGCGGACCCGCAGCGGCATGGACCCGGTCGGCGTCGGACTCATGGCCGTGGGCCTGTCCGCGATCCTGATCGCCCTCGCCGAAGGCGGCCGGTGGGGCTGGGCCTCACCGGCGACGATCGGCGTGGCGGCACTGGGGATCGCCGTCACGGCGGGGTGGTACCTGCACGAGCGACGGACCCGGGCGCCTCTCGTCCCGCCGATGCTGCTGACCGGGCGGCGAGTTGCGGGCACGCACCTCGCGGCGTTTCTCGTCGGGATGGCCATGTACATCCAGTTCCTCGGTTCGGCGCAGTTCGTGCAGGCCTCGCGCGCCGCCGTCGGATACGGCTTCGACGCCTCGGTACTGCGCACCAGCCTCCTCGTGCTGCTCCCCGGTTCGGTGGCGGGGGTGGTGGCGGCGTCGGCGAGCGGCCGATTCGTTCACCGCTTCCGCGCCGACCGCGTGCTCGTCGCAGCCTGCGGGATCGGGGTGGCCGGATTCGCGATGCTGGCACTGGCCCACTCCCGGTTGTGGCAGGTGATCGTGGCGCTCGTCGTGATCAACGTCTTCGTGAGCGGGTCCTACGCGGTGCTGCCCGCGTTGCTCGTCGACGCCGTGCCTGCCGAATTCACCGGGGTCGCCAACGGCGTCAACGCGATTGCGCGGACGTTCGGCAGTTCCCTCGCCAGCGCGCTGGTCGCGACACTGCTCGCGTCCGTGACGGTCGCCGGCACGGATCTGGCGTCGGAGCGGGCGTTCGTGATCGCGTTCTGGGTGGGCGGCGCGGCGGCGGGATCGGCCGGGTTGGCAATCGCTCGAGCGGAACACTTTTCGAGAAAACGTGCCGATCGGGGTGTCCGATTCGGTGCAGTATCAGTTAATCTATAGATCATAGGTTTGTAGCGGTGGCGCGAGGCGTCTGCCGTGTCATCGATGTCGCCCGGCGGCGACGGCGGAAGGTTGAGTGGAGATGGCTGCGACAATCGGGTCGGCATTGCACTGGTGGGCGGCGACGAAGGGCGACCAGCGGGCGATCGTCGTAGACGACGACGCGCTCACGTACCGGGAACTGCAGGACTGGTCGAGCCGCGTCGCTCGCCGGGTCGTCGAGGCCGGAATCGAGCCGGGTGACCGAGTCGGCGTGCTCGGCCCGAACTCGCTCGAGTGGCCGGCCGTCGCGCTCGGAGTGCTCAAGGCGGGCGCGGTCCTCGTCCCGCTGAACCCCCGGCTCAAGCCGGCGGAACTCCGCAAGGTGGTCGACGACGCGGGAGCCCGGCTGGTGCTGGCGCCCGCCGAATTCGGCGACGCGGTGGACGCGACCCGCACCCTGGGGGCGACGTTCGATTCGCTGCCCTTCGACGAGTTCGCGGCGTTGCGCGGTGGCGGTGTGGACGACTTCCGGATCGACGTCGGTCCCGAAGACCCCACGGCGCTGCTGTTCACCAGCGGGTCGACGGGGCTCTCCAAGGGCGTGATCTGCACCAATCGCACCCTGCTCAACATCGTCTTCGAGGCGTCGCTGACCGAAGAGGGGCTGCGGCCCGGTGCGACGACACTGCTGGTGCTGCCGCTCGTCTTCACCCCGGGCCTCGTGTGGGGTCTGCTCATGACCACCGTGCTCGGCGGCACCATCATCATCGAACGCGAGCTGAAGCCGGGACGCGCCGCGGCGTTGCTGAGCGAACACAAGGTCCAGGCGCTGTTCGGTGTCCCGTTGATCTTCGAGGCCATCTCCCGTGCCCCGGAATTCGACGACGCGGATCTCGGTTCCCTGCGCACGGCGATCGTCGGCGGCGCCGCCGTCGCACCCGCTCTGCTGCAGCGGTGGGCGGACAAGGGAGTGGCGCTCCGGCAGATCTACGGAATGACCGAGGCCGGGGGAGTCGCGACCGCCACCCTCGTGAGCGAGGCATTCGACCACCCCGGGACGTGCGGAAACGGCTCCATCTTCACCGAGATGAAAGTTGTCCGCCCGGACGGGACCGAGGCCGACCCCGGCGAGGAAGGCGAAATTCTCCTCAGCGGGCCCGGCGTCACGCCCGGCTACTGGAACGACGAGGAGTCCACCGCGGCCGCGCTGCGGGACGGCTGGCTGCACAGCGGTGATCTGGGAACGCGGGACGGCGAAGGGCGTCTGCAGTTCGTCGACCGGCTCAAGGACCTCATCATCACCGGAGGTATCAACATCTCTCCGGTGGAACTCGAACGCGTGATCGGTGAGATCGAGGGAGTGGAGGAAGTGGCGGTGATCGCCGCGAAGGACCCACGATTCGGTGAGACTCCCGCCGCGATCGTGACGGTGACCGGCGACGTCGACGAGGTCGCCATCGTCGAGCACTGCGACCGACTCGTCGCCGACTACAAGGTGCCCCGGTACGTCGTGATCCGGAACGAACCCCTGCCGCGCCTCCCCAGCGGAAAGCTGTCGAAGACCGCGATCAGATCCGAGTACCGCGACGTATCCGAACGGTTCTCGAAGGTGCGCTGACACACCGCGCGACACGGGACCACACGACGAAAAGAGAACAGTTCATGACGAGTATCGCCACCGAGAGCGTCGTCCAACTCGAGCGGGACGGTGAGATCGCGATCGTGCGGCTGAATCGCCCGGATCGACTCAACGCCTTCACTCTCGAGGTGCGGGACCGCATCATCGAGGTCTTCGACGAGTGCGATGCCGACGACACCATCCGTGCGATCGTCCTCACGGGAACCGGCCGGGCCTTCTGCGCCGGGGCCGACCTCGCGAAGGGCGGCGAGACGTTCGTCACGGAGGACGACGCGGAAAGCGGCGAGGCGCCGCCCGATTCGGGCGGTCAGGCGTCGCTGCGGATCTACCGGTCGACGAAGCCGGTGATCGCGGCGATCAACGGTCCTGCAGCGGGAGTCGGTGTGACGATGACACTGCCCGCCGACGTCCGGATCGCCTCCGACACAGCCAAGTTCGGTTTCGTGTTCACCCGTCGCGGGCTCGTGCCCGAAGCCTGTTCCACCTGGTTCCTGCCCCGGATCGTCGGGATCTCGACCGCCGTCGAGTGGGCCGTGGGCGGGAAGATGGTGTCGGCGGCGGAGGCGCTCGAACGCGGCCTCGTCCGCGAGGTCGTCCCCGCCGCAGACGTGCTGCCGCGAGCGATTGCGGTGGCGCGCGAACTGGCGGCGGGCACCTCGCCGGTCTCCGTCGCGCTGACCCGGCAGTTGATGTGGAGAATGCTCGGCGCCGACAGCCCCGAGGTCGCGCACCGGGCCGAGTCGATCGCCATCCACGTCCGCGGAACGTCGGCGGATGTCCGGGAAGGGGTCGCAGCGTTCCTCGACAAGCGGCAACCCGACTTCCCCCAGTCGGTGTCCGACGGCCTGCCCGACGTCTTCCGCTGAATACCGTTGCGCGCGAATTGGTCAGGCTCACACGCAATAGCGTGTGAGCCTGACCAATTCGCCGGCATCTACTGCTTGGCCACCACCTCGAAGCGGCGCAGCGTCAGCGCCGGGTTCTTGGCGCGGACCTCGGCGATGCGCTCGGCGGAGACGGTGCCGATCGCGGTCCCGGTCCGTTCGCCGAGGGACGCGATCACCACGCCCATCGGATCGACGATGACGGACGCGCCCGAACCCACCGGGGCGCACTGATCGGCCGCGGCGACGTAGATGGTGTTCTCGATGGCCCGGGCGCGGACCAGCGTGGTCCAGTGGTCCTCCTTGAGCGGGCCGGGCACCCACTCGGCCGGCAGGACCAGGACGTCGGCGCCCGCGTCGACGATGCGCCGGGTCACCTCCGGGAACCGCAGGTCGTAACACGTCTGCAGGCCGAACGTGATGCCGTCGACCGTGAACGTCTCGGGATCGCCGATGGTCCCCGCCTGCACGAACTCCGACTCCTGGTAGCCGAACGCGTCGTACAGATGCAGCTTTCGGTACGTGGCGGCGATGCCGCCGTCGGGGGCGATCGCGACGAGGGTGTTGAAGATCCTGCGTTCGCCCGGGATCGCCTCGTTGATCCCGGTGACGAGCGTCAGCCCGTGCCGGACGGCGATCTCGCGCAGGCCGGTGACGAATTCACCGTCGAGGGATTCGGCGGAGTCCACGAACCGCTCGTCCATCACCGGGAGCGTGAACATCGCGTATTCGGGAGTCGCCAGCACCCGGGCGCCGCCCGCGGCCGCTTCCTCCGCGAACTTCGCGATCTGCGCGAGGTTGTCGTGCTTGTCCGCACCCGATGCGAACTGTGCGATTGCGACGTCGATCATGTCAGTACCTTTCCGAGGTGATGGGTGCGGGCATGCGTTCGATCTTGCCGAGCACCACGGTGTAGCAGAAGATTCCGCCGACGAGTACGGCTCCGGTCGCGATGAAGGCGCCCGCGAACGAGCCCGTGGAGTCGACCACCATGCCGGTCACGATAGGCGCTGCGATCCCGAGGAGGTTGGCGACGAAGTTGACGATTCCGCCGAGCGATCCGGTGTAGCCCTGCGGTGCGATCAGGGCGACGATGCTCGAACCCGCGGGAACGGACACGGCCAGACCGGCGGCACCGATCGACAGGAAGATCAGCGCGACCGCGATCGATCCCGCATACGCTGCACCCGTCACGGCCAGGGACGCGAGAAGGCTGACCACCAGCACCGTCCGGCGCACCTTGGTGACGTCGCCGGTCCGAGCCAGCCATCGGTCCATCAGGATGCCCGCGATGAGGAACTGCGCGATGACGGCCACCAGCCACGGAATCATCGTGTAGATGCCTCCTTTGAGCAGGTTCACCCCGAACTGCTTCTCCAGGTAGGCGGGCAACCAGGTGAGCAGGACGTAGTACGCGTAGGTGTACGACGCGTAGCCGAGCGCCAGGCCCCACGTCTTGCGCCGGCGCAGAAGGTATCCCAGTCCGTTCAGTGAGCCCGCCGTCTCGGCGTCCTCGTCCTCGGCGCCGCCTTCGCGGATGAAGTCGAATTCCTCCTGGCTGAGGCGCCCCTTGGCGAGCGCCTGCTTCGGGGTGAGATAGAGCAGCCACCACACGGCCAGATAGCCGACGGACAGGATGCCGGTGAAGATGAACGCCGCATGCCAGCTGAACGTCGTGACGAGGAAGGCCATGATCGGGATGCCGATCACGTTGGAGACCTTCGCGCACCCGTCGAAGACGGCCGTCGCGGTTCCGCGCTCCTGGCGGGGGAACCACTGGCCGATCGCCTTCCAGCCCGCGGGTACCGTCGGCGCCTCACCGACGCCGAGGACCAGACGGGCGAGGAGAAGCATGCCGAGACCGCCCGCGGCGGCGGACGCGAACGAGGCGACTGCCCACAGGAACGCCGCCACCCGGTTGACCCACCGGACGCCGATCTTGTCGATGAACGATCCGATCGGCATCTGCAGCATGGCGTAGGTCCAGAGGAACGCCGAGGACACCATGCCCATCTGCGAGGCGCTGATATCGAAGTCCCGCATGATCTCCGGGGCTGCGATCGACAGGTTGACGCGGTCGATGTAGTTGACGAACATGCCGACGCCGAGAACTCCGGCGATCGTCCACCGGGCACGACCCACGCGGGGGCGGACGGCCGCGTCCGTGCCTGTGGGGGAAGCGGATCCCGACGTCCGGGTCGTCATCGTGACTCCCTGATCTGCTTGATCTGCTCGAACGGTCCCGCGAACCCTGCGGCGAGCGCGCCGTGCTGCATGATCAGCGCCATCTGATCGGCCCCGTGCTGCACCGCGAACTCCTTCTCTTCCACGCTCCACGCGGGGAGCACCCACGGCTTGCCCGCTTCGGCGGCTGCCGAGGCCACCGCGGCGAGGTCGGTGAAGTCACCCTCCTTGCGTGAGTATGCTCCCCGCTCGCGGCGGAGGGACAGGTCCGAGGGCCCGACGAACACACCGTCGACGGTGTCGAGCGCCAGGATCTCGGCGATGGCCTCGATCGCTCCGGCGTCCTCGATCATCGGGTAGCAGCGGGTGAACGCGTCCTGCTCCGCGACCCACTCGTCGGTGAAACCGCCGTAGCCGGTGGTCCGCCCGCCCGCGAAGCTCCGGTCGCCGAGCGGCGGAAACTTCGCGAATGCCGTGATTTCCTTTGCATGAGCGGCATTTTCGATGTGCGGGATGACGACCGCGGTCGCGCCGAAGTCCAGCGCCTGCTGAATGGGTCCGCGTTCGGGTCCGAGTACCTTGGCCAGGACCTCCATGCCGAGGCTGCGCAGGAACGGGATGAACCGTTCGAGATCCGCGAGGTCGAACGATCCGTGCTCGATGTCGAGGACCACGGCGCCGTAGCCGATGCCGCGCGCGATTTCCGCTGCGGCGAAGCTCGGGTCGGACAGCCAGATCGCGTAACGCCGATCGGCGGGAGTGCTGTACATGCTGGTGGTCTCCTTTTTCGGGGGTCACTTGCCGGAAACGGGTGGCTCTCGGCCGTCACTGCGCTGTGACCGCTCCCACATCCGCTCTGTATATGTTATGTATACACAAAGAATACTTGGTGTGTCCATAGCTTGTATGATCAATTTGTTACGAGTCCGTCAATCCCGGCGGGTCGTCTGACGAAGGGATCGCGATGTCGGCATCGACGCTCACCGGGCCCACCGGTGAATCCGGACCGGCACGAGATCGGGTGTACGTCTGGCTGCGGGACGAGATCATCCGCGGATCCATCGAAGGCGGCCGATTCCTCGACGAGCTCTGGGTCTCCGGGACGATGGGGGTGTCACGGACTCCGGTGCGAGAAGCGTTCCACCGCCTCGCCGCCGAACGATTCATCACGCTGCTCCCGCGCAAGGGGGCGCAGGTGCGCACGGTCACGGCTCGTGAACTCGAAGAGGTCTACCAGACCCGGCTGCTCATCGAGGGCCACGCGGTGGCCGCCCTGTGCGCGCGGGGAGCCGGCGCACCCGCGCACATGGTCGATCTGATCGAGCCGATGGAAGCCGCCGGGCGCGAGCAGGACTGGTTCGCCGTGTCCGGCCTCGACCGCGAATTCCACCTGACCATGGTCAGTGCCGCACAGAACTCCGTCCTGACCGAACTCTACGATTCGCTGCGGTCACGGCAGCAGCGCGTCGCCGTCCGCGCGCTGCACGTCGGGCCCCAACGGCTCGACACCATCAACGCGCAGCACCGGGCGCTCGTCGCCGCACTCGACGCGGTCGACGCGGACACGGCGCTGGACATCCTCACCGCCCACCTGCGGCCCGTCCCGGAAGTGCTGGCGCTGCTGCCGTCCCAGTAGCCGGGCGGCGAAATCAGCTGAACACCACCGTCTTACGGCCGTGTACGAGGACGCGGTCCTCGAGGTGCCAGCGCAGGCCGCGGGACAGCACGAGCTTCTCGATGTCGCGACCCTGCCGGACCATGTCCGCGACCTCGTCGGCGTGGTCGACGCGGATCACGTCCTGCTCGATGATGGGGCCCGCGTCGAGTTCGGCCGTCACGTAGTGGCAGGTCGCGCCGATCAGCTTCACACCACGGGCGAATGCCTGGTGGTACGGGCGGGCGCCGACGAACGACGGCAGGAAGCTGTGGTGGATGTTGATCGCCCGGCCGGCCCAGTGCTCGCACAGTTCCGACGGCAGCACCTGCATGAACCGTGCCAGCACCACAGCATGGGGGTCGTGGGCGTCGACGAGTTCACGCACCTGCTCGAACGCGGGCCCGCGCTCGGCGGGATCCTTCGGGAACGGCACGTGATGGAAGTCGATGCCGTGCTGTCGCGTGACGGCCTCCAGGTCGCGGTGGTTGCCGATCACCGCGCAGATGTCGGCGGGCAACTCGCCTCCGGCCGCGCGGCCCAGCAGGTCGTGGAGGCAGTGCGCCTCCTTGCTCACCAGCAGCACCACCCGTTTGCGCTCGCCCGTGTCGGACACGGTCCACTCGGTCTCCGGGCCGAGTTCGGCGGCGACGGCCGCGAACCGCTCCCGGAGTTCTCCGATCGACATGTCGACGGACGACGCCCGCACCGCCTGACGGGTGAAGAACCAGCCGGTGTCGGCGTCGGCGTGGTACGCCGCCTCGACGATCCAGCCGCCGACCTCGGCGAGGAACGTCGAGATCCGGGCGACGATGCCGGTGCGGTCGGGGCAGCCGAGAGAAAGGACGTACCGGTGGTCCTCGGTCGAAGCAGCGCTCATGGGCACCAGTCTTTCAGGTCGCACTCCGGCCGTTCACCACGGCGGTGCCGACGAGGGTGCCGGCGTCGACGTCGTGGATCGCGCGTTCGGTGAGCAGCTGCAGGAAATCGAGACGGATCTGCTCGACCGTCCGGTCGTCGAACGGGGACAGCGCGCGGCGCAGGTTCCCGCCCATCACGAGGTCCCATACGAACTCGGGTGTCGCGGGAATGATGTTGGACAGCTCCCGGACCTCGGTCGAGTGCGCGCCCAGCTCGCCGAGCCACTGGTGCAGCCCGTCCGGGGTGTCGATGTGTTCGAGCGCGTCGAACGGCGACCCGCCGGAGTCGGCCTCCGGTTCCCGGTGCCGGGCGACAGCGTCGTGGAGCGCCTCGGCGAAGTCCCGTAACGCGCCCCGCCGCCACACCGTGATCCCGACCTTGCCGCCCGGCCGGACGAGGCGCGCGAGCCGGGTGAACGCGGCGTCCATGTGGGGCAGGAAGAACACGCCGTACGAACAGGCGAGTGCGTCGTAGCCTGCCGCCGGGACGGTGCTCGGCGGCTCCCACGTGGTGGCGTCCGCGCGGACGAACTCGATGTTCTGCAGCCCGCGGTCCGATGCCTTCAGGCGCCCCACCTCCAGGAGTTCGTCGGACAGGTCGACGCCGTGGACGAGACCCGACGGACCCACCGCGGTGGCCGCGGGAAGCGCCGAAGACCCTGCGCCGCAGCACACGTCGAGGACGGCGTCCCCGGGGCGCAATCCGAGTTGGAAGGCGAGGGACTGCCCGGCCGGTCCCCACACGGCCGTCGTCAGCCGGTCGAACTCGAGCCGTGCCTCGTCGAAGACCGATCCCGGATCACTCATACGGCGATGCTAGGCCGTGCGGCGGGCCCGGGAAGGCATTGTGCGAAGCTCACAGGTATGTCCGACGTTGCACTGACCCGCTCCCAGGTGGCCGACCTCGTCGACCACACGCTCCTCAAACCCGAGGCCACCACCGACGACGTGAAGGCGCTGATCGACGAGGCGCGTTCGCTCGGTGTGCTCGCAGTCTGCGTGTCGCCGTCGATGCTTCCGGTCAAGGCACCCGGGCTGGTGACCGCGGCGGTGGTCGGGTTCCCGTCGGGGAAGCACCACTCGCTGGTCAAGGGGGCCGAGGCCAGGCTCGCCGTGGATCAGGGCGCCCAGGAGATTGACATGGTGATCGACATCGGTGCCGCCGTGGCAGGCGACTTCAACGCGGTGCTCGCCGACGTCCTCACCGTGCGCGAGGCAGTCGGCGACAGCACCGTCCTCAAGGTGATCCTCGAGACCGCCGCGCTGAGCGACGAGGCGATCGTGGAAGCGTGCCGGGCCGCCGAGCGGGCAGGCGCGAACTTCGTGAAGACGTCCACCGGGTTCCACCCGGCCGGGGGAGCGACCGTGGAGGCGGTGCGGTTGATGGCGCAGACCGTCGGCGGGCGGATCGGGGTCAAGGCGAGCGGCGGGATCCGCACCGCGGCGGCCGCGCTCGACATGATCGCGGCCGGTGCGACGCGGCTCGGCCTGTCGGGCACCCGCGCCGTCCTGGACGGACTGCCCGACTGACCCGGCCGCCGATCAGACGAGGAGGCCGCAGCTGCTCTGCTGTTCCTGCTGCTGTTGCTGGGTGGGGGCGGCAGGCATCGTGTAGGCGCCGCCTTCGAGGGTGATCTCGATCGCGTCGTCGGTGACCTTCAGCGCCGTCGGCTGCATGCCCAGCGGGTAGGTCTGCAGGCTCGAGGTCAGGATTTGGACCACGCCGTCGACGAGGTCGGTGGGAAGCCCGAAGCCGAGGATCGCAGCGCCCACCGTGTCGACCTTCACGGTCCCGTTCACGACCTCCGGTTTGACGGTCAGATCCGCGAGCCCGGCCGGGCCGACGGAGAACTTCAGGGTTCCCGCGCTCGAATCGGCGGTGACACCGCTGATCAGCGAGCCGAACGCCTGCTGCTGCAGGGTCGCGAGGATGCCGGCGGTCGACCAGGTGACGTCCGCGTCGGAACTGCCGATGGTGCCGCTGCTGTCCGCGGTGTTCTCGATCCGGATGTCGTTGACCTGGGCGTGCACCTGCATTCCCTGTGCGGGGCCGAACTTGGTGTCGTCGCTGTCGATGGTGATGTAGGGGACGTTCTTGTCGATCGACTGCAGCAGGACCGGCTTCCAGCTCAGTCCCACGTCCACCTGCGAGCCGAGTTGGCTCTCGAACTGGTCTGCCATGCAGGTCTTCACTCTGTGGCGGACGAAGAGTTCGCCGCCGACGAGTACCGCCACGAGCGCGGCGATGACGACCAGAGAGATGACGA
The DNA here is from genome assembly GCF_056402215.1 of Rhodococcus sp. P4_B6. NCBI lineage: Bacteria > Bacillati > Actinomycetota > Actinomycetes > Mycobacteriales > Nocardiaceae > Rhodococcus > Rhodococcus sp. P4_B6. The sequence continues at coordinate 20,678 of NZ_JBFUHV010000010.1, forward strand.
GCACACGGTTACTTCGGGGTGCGGAGTTCGTTCGGGCTGCCATTACACGGATTCTTCCCGACAACTCTGAACAAATTCTGTGAATGCGTCGGCGGCGGGTCGTCGAGATCCGTAGAAATTGTGATACCTGCCACAATTGCCCAGTAATGTAGGGGAATGTCCGGATGGTTGGCTCCACGTCCCGGTGACCCGGAGCGCGAAGGTGTCGGTGAAGAGCTGACACGCGTCGCGACGGCTCAGGCGGGTTTCTTCACCACTGCGCAGGTGCTGCGCCTCGGGTTCGCTGCCGACGAGATCGGCGAGCGACTCGCCGACGGCTCATGGGTCAAGATAGAGCGAGACCTGTTCCGCTTGAAGGATTGTCCGCACTCCGATCTCGAGGAATTCGCAAAATGGTGCACCTGGTTCGGTGCCGCCGCCGCGGTCTCCCACCAGAGTGCCGCCGAACTTCACGGTCTCGGACACCTGTACCCGCGGTTCATCCACCTCTCGACGGTGCTGTCGCCGCCCTCGCCGACTCAGCAGCTGGCGCTGCACCGGCGGTCACTCCGCCCGGAGGACTGCGAGCAGGTCGGCCCGCTGCGCATCACCACGCCGCTGTGCACGGCCCTCGACCTCGCCGCCAGCGGAATCTCGCAGGAACTGCTCGACGAGGTGGTCGCCGACGGCGTCGCGATCGGGCGACTGAACGCCCGCGCACTGCACGGCGAATGCGGATCCCTGCCGGCGCAGGTGGCGCAGCGCGTCGAACACGCACTGGCCACCTGCACCTGACGGAATACCGCGGCACTCAGAACGGCCACTCGCCGTCCCGGGTGCCCTCCATCAGTGGGATCATCGAGAACCCCGCGTCCGACAGTCCGCCGAACGTGTGACGGTTCGCGGACCCCGCCGGCCCGTGACCGTGCCGGTAGCCCGCCACGTTCCACGTGTAGACGGGGACGTCGGCCGGGACGTGCCGGATCGGATCTCCCCACGCCGCCTGCTCGTCGGTGACGATGACGACGCGATCGTGGCCGCGGTAATGCTTCCGCACCGCCGATGCCGTGTCGGTGCCGCCCAGGTCGCCGAAGCTGTCGACCACCCGCAGGACCGCCTGATGCGCGAACGGAACGATCCGGCTGTCCGTGCCGAACTCGACGAGGTCCGCCTGCTCGGCTCGTGCCGCCAGCACGGTGCCGAACACGGCGGCCGCGTCCGCCCTCGTCAGTTCCGACCGCGCCGAGACGCGGCTGTAGAACATCGACCCGGACCGGTCGACGAGAACCAGGGTGCGGCCGGGCAGCGACGGGACCGCGGACAGTGATGCCCCGAGCGCACGCTCGAGCGCGTGCCCCCACCGCAGGCTCGGCGCGTTCCGGTACGCCGCGAGAAAGCGCATCGGCAGCTGCCGCGACTTCGCGACCTCTTCCGGATCGGCGATCCGGGCCGCCACCTGCTCGGCGACGTGGTCGGGGATCCCGGCCTCGTCGAAGTTCCGCAGGTTGCGGAGAAGCGCCATGAATCCCATGGACGGGATCACCGCCTGCCAGGCCGCGGCATCCATCGGTCCCTGCAGCCAGCCGGCGAGCGACTCCCACGTCATGCCGGCCGCCGACAGACGCTCCGGGGTCCGGAGGACTGAACGCCGGTCCTCCGGCGGGAGTGCCGCCAGCGCCGACCGTTCCGTGAGCATGCGCAGACCGGCAGGCACGGCGTTCTCGCGACCCTGCCGCCGGTCGATCGCGTGCCGGAACAGCTCGCCCTGCCACGCCGCCGACGGCGACGCGTGGGTGAGCTCGAGAACGTCGCCGAAGCGGACGTCCCTGCTCTCGGAATCCCACTTCAGCAGTGAGCGTTCCGAGTACAGCCGGGCGGCGGCGTCCGCGACACCGCGCTTGACCGGCTTCGGGATCGAACGGCCGTGCCGGGACATCCAGTACGCGAGGATCTCGCCCGGCTCGTCGGCCCGCTCCAGTGCGGAGGAGATGACGGCACGGTTGCCGCCGTGCAGACCGGCACCCAGCCGGGCCCGGACGAACTCGGCTGCGGCCACCACCGACGCCGAACGCAGATGCGCATCGCGGCGCAGCCACCCGATCAGGCGGGCGGTCCACTCCGGGTCCGACAGTGCGACTTCGTGGATCAGCGCGACGAACCGCCCGTCGCAGTCCGAAGCCGACTCGTAGAAAGTGTGCTCACCGACCATGTTCGTGACCGCGAGGAGGAACAGCTCACTCTTCGCGTCGCGGGCGTAGCCGCTGCCGCCCTCGAAGGTGCGGCCCGACGGTTGCGTCTCCGACGTGATGGGGCTCCGTACCTTGTTGCGGCGCAGCATCTTCGGGTTGAACTTGCTCATGGTCGTTCCTCCTTCCGGGAGGTGCCGGTGCTCGTGGGTGCGCGCCACCCGAGGTCGAGGCGACGACGGGGTGCGGAGTCGAACCGCGTGCCCCACGCACTTCACCAGAGAAGTATCCGTCGTCTGCGCACCGGGTGGCGCGCACACATGTCGTGCCGAGTTCGAAGTCGGCGGAGGCACGGACGCGCTCTACCACTGAGCTACAGGGACCTGCGTCCCTGACCGGATTCGAACCGGCGACCACGCGATCCACAGTCGAAGTAGCCCTCGCCTGCGCACCGGCACAACATGTTTCGTGAACCGACTCTACGGGGCGCGTCGGGGGATGTCGCGTGAATTAATTCGTGCCGGAACCGGGTGCGACCAGATCCCACGGAACGGTGAGAATGTTGTCGCGGATCCGGCGGCGCTGCGGTTGCACGGGAAGTCCCTGCGCGCGCAGCAGTTCGAGGGCGGCCCGCCACCGCACCCGCGGTCCGAACGAGCCGTGCGGCGCCGCGGTGGCCCACGCGCGATCCGCCGCCGCGAGGAGGGCGTGGACCGGCTCACCCGGGACGTTCCGATGGATCAGCGCCTTGGGCAGTCGTTCGGCGATGTCCGACGGCTTCTCCACCGCGAACGGATCCCACGCCAGTGTCAGCGACAGCGGGCGGATGGCGTCGAGCAGCACCCACGCGCAGCGGCGGCCCAGCTCGTCACACGTGCCGTCGAGGATCAACCCGCCCGGTGCGAGCCCGGACTGCATCCGCGCCCAGGCAGGCCCGACCGCATCCTCGGGGTACTGCCGCAGCACGTTGAACGCACGGACCAGGACGGGACGCAGTCCGGAGAGTTCGAACCCGCCGCGGGCGAAACTCACTCCGTTCCTGCTCTCGACCACTCGCTCGGGGTCGATCTCGAGCCCGACCACCCGGCGGTCGCCGCGCACGGCGGTCAACCGGTCAGCGAGCTCGAACGTGGTGTGCGGCCGGGCGCCGTACCCGAGGTCGACGACGAGCGGGTCAGTGGACGAGTGCAGCGTCCGGCGCACCAGCGCGTCGTGGACGAGCCAGCGGTCGCTGCGGCGCAGCCTGTTGATGCCTGTCGTACCCCGGGTGATGACACCGTGGGGCCGCCTCAGCGTCGCTGAAGTCATGGGAAATCCGTGCGGTGGGTGCTAGTGCTGCGACAACCAGGTTTCGGTGATCTCGGCCTCGGCACGGAACAGGTCGATCAGATTGACGAGCATCAGCTGCTCGAGCTTTCCACCGATGAACGGCAGGTACACCTTCGCCTCGGACGAGGTGCGGAACGTGCACCCCGTCTCGGTGGCGAACAGCTTCATGGTGCCCGTGAGACTGCCCGGGCCCGCCGGAATCGACGCCTCGTACGTGCCCGTGGTCGGCTCACCGAAGGGCGTGTACGACTCCTTGCGCGTGATGACCATGTCCTTCTTCATCACGGTCTGCGCGATCTCGGGGAGTTCCGACCGCGGCAGGATGTGGTGCAGGACGATGTCGATCCCGTCGTCGTTCACGTCGAAGTGCTCGATGTGATTCTCGGAGTACTTCCGCATCTCCTCGATGCGCGCATCCCAGTAGTCACGGTTGGTGAACGCGTTGTACACCTCTTTGGGGGTGTGCTTGTAACGGGCTGAGTAGTCGATGCGGCGAGCCATGATCGCCTAGGTTACCGGCTGGGACCCAACACAATGGACACCCGCCCCAGGTCAGCTCCCGAGCCACTGCTCGGTGAACTCCTGCTCCTTCGTGATCAGGCGGAGGACCTCGTCCGCGATCGCGTTCTCGATCTTGCCGCCGATGAGCGGGATCCTGACCTCGGCCTTGCCTTCGACCTGCACGTTCGACCCTGAACTGTCGGCCGTCAGCGTCTGGGTTCCGGAGATCGTCGCGGGCGCACCCACGACCTCGGCCGTGAACGTGCCCTCGGCGTGATCGCCGTCGAGCGTGCCCCACGTCTCCGTGCGCTTGATCACGAGGTCGCCCGGACGGACCTTCGAGACGATGCTGGGCAGGTGCTCGGCGGGAATCGACTGCGACATGGCCACCGAGATCGTGCCCGGGCCGGTCGTGACCTGGTCCAGGGTGGCCCCCGGTCCTCCGACCTTGTTCAGACGGTCGCGCCAGTACTGCTCGGTGATCAGGCCCGCATGGACCTGGGCGACGGGAAACGCATAGGACGACGAATGCTCGATGCGGCGGCTCACGATCGGCCACGCTACCGTTTGCGGTTGTGTGGGACGTGAGCATTGTCAGTCAACTCGTCGATTCGGGTGCCTTCGTGTCGGAAAACCTCGAACTGTCGGGGATGACCACGCTGCGGGTCGGCGGGCCGGCGCGGATCGTGGCGGAGTGCCCGACCACGCAGGTCCTCGTCGACGTGGTGAGTCTTCTCGACGCCGCGCACATCCCGACGCTGATCCTCGCCGGCGGCTCCAATCTCGTCGTCGGGGACGACGGATTCGACGGTGTGGTGGTGCGTGTGTGCAACACCACTGTCGGCCTGGAGGAGGGATTCGTCACTGCGGAGGCGGGCGCCGAGTGGGATCAGGTGGTCGCGCAGACCGTCGCCGCCCAACTGGGCGGGCTCGAATGCCTGTCGGGGATCCCCGGGTCGACCGGGGCCACCCCGGTGCAGAACGTCGGCGCGTACGGCGTCGAAATCGGGTCGATGCTGCGGCGGGTGCACCTCCTCGATCGGCGCACCGGCGAGGCGCGCTGGGTCGAACCCGACGCGCTCGGCCTCGGGTACCGCACGAGCGTCCTCAAGCACTCCGACGCGGCACTGGTGCTCGCCGTCGAACTGACCGTGCATCCCGACGGACTGTCCGAGCCGCTGCGCTACCGCGAACTCGTCTCGGCGCTCGACGGTTCCGAGGGCGACCGGTTGCCGTCGGCGCAGGTCCGGGGTGCCGTGCTGGATCTCCGCCGGGGCAAGGGCATGGTGCTGGACCCCGACGACCACGACACCTGGAGCGCGGGCTCGTTCTTCACCAACCCCGTCGTCTCCGACGGCGAGCTGGCGGGGGTCCTCGCCGCGATCGAGACCCGCCTCGGCGATGTCACCGTTCCGCAGTACCCGGCCGACCGCGGAACCAAGTTGTCTGCCGGTTGGCTGATCGAGCGGTCCGGCTTCTCGAAGGGGTATCCGGGCGAGAACGCCGTCGCGCGGCTGTCGACGAAGCACACACTCGCGTTGACCAATCGCGGCGCCGCGAAGAGCGAAGACCTGCTGGCACTGGCCCGTGACGTCCGGGACGGCGTCCAGTCGGCATTCGGTGTCCGGCTCGAACCCGAACCCGTGACGGTCGGCTGCGCGATCTGAGACAGGTCCGTAGCACAGGTAACCTGTTAGCTGTGCATGAACTGGGTTCTCGGACAAGTCGGTCGCGCGTCGCGCTGATCGCGACGGCGCTGATCGCGTTTCTCCTTTTGCTGACCGGATGCACGGTCGGCTCCGAGTCGGGAACCGCCACCGCGCCGCCCGAACCGGCGGTCGAGGTCACCCAGAATCCGGCGTCGGGCACCGAGGACGTCAGTCCGGTGGCGCCGATCTCCGCGACCACGTCGCAGGGCACGTTCACCGACATCGCCCTCGTCAACGCCGAGGGGCGTGCCGTGCAGGGTGTGCTGTCACCCGACCGGACCACGTTCACCGTCGGGGAGGCGCTGGGCTACGGCGCCACCTACACGTGGAAGGGCACGGCGCTCGGCACGGACGGCAAGTCCGTCGCCGTCGACGGCAGCTTCACCACGCTCGAACCCGACGAGACGATCGGCGCCACACTCAACATCGGCGACGGTCAGGAAGTCGGGATCGCCGCCCCGATCATCGTGCAGTTCCACGATTCCGTCGAGGACAAGGCGGCGGTCGAGAAGGCGATGACCGTCACGACCAACCCGCCCACCCCCGGCTCCTGGGCGTGGCTGCCCGACGACAACGGGTCGAGGGCGCACTGGCGTCCCCAGAACTACTGGGCGCCCGGCACCACCGTCGCCCTGGACGCCAAGCTGTACGGAGTGGACTTCGGCGGGGGAGCGTACGGCGAGCAGGACCTGTCGCTGAACTTCACCGTCGGGCGCAGTCAGATCGTGATCGCGAACGCCCCCAGCCATCGCATGCAGGTGGTGCGCGGCGGCGAAACCATCATGGACATCCCCGTCAGCTATGGCGAGGGCAATGAGGCGCGCAACGTCACCCGCAGCGGCATCCACATGGTGACCGAGAAGCACGAGGACTTCCTCATGTCCAACCCGCCGTTCTACGAGAACGTCCGCGAACGGTGGGCGGTCCGCATCTCCAACAACGGCGAGTTCATCCACGCCAACCCCGAGACCATYGGCGTCCAGGGTTCGTCGAACGTAACCAACGGCTGCATCAACCTGTCCCTCGGGGACGCCCAGGAGTACTTCGGCACCGCGTTGTACGGCGACCCCGTCGAGGTGACCGGGACGTCCATCGACCTGTCGGCCGCCGACGGCGACATCTACGACTGGGCGATCAGCTGGCCCGACTGGCAGTCCCTGTCGGCCCTCGCATAGGTGAGCGGCAAAGCGTGCTCGGGCACACTTTGCCGCTCACCTACCGGGTTGCCCGCCCTTTCTGAAACTTTCTTCGCACTCGGTGGAACCGAAAGCGGATCCGTTGCGTCTATCTGAATGAGGACGCGTCAACGGCGCCGCGTTCTCGGGTGACACAACTGTGGGGAGTCGTCCGCTGTCGAGGGGTCGACGGACGACCCCGACAGTCCGTTTCGGTCGAAAGTCGTTGATCGGCAGGGGGCTGTGGGATGGGATGGATGTTGCTGGGTTTGGTGACGATCGTGGCGGGACTGTGGGCGGTGGTCCTTTTCCTCGAACACCAGGACAGGCGGATCGCCGCGAAGTCGCCTACGTCGTACGGTGAAAACGTCCGGACGAAGCCTGATCTCGTGGCTTGACGACGATCTGGTCGATGTTCACGTGGGACGGCCGGGAGGCGACGAACCCGATGACGTCCGCGACGTCTGCGGCCACCAGCGGCGTGATGCCCTCGTAGACCTTGTCGGCCCGATCCTGGTCTCCTTCGAAGCGCACCAGCGAGAATTCGGTTTCCACTGCGCCCGGGGCGATCTCGGTGAGGCGGACCGGCTTGCCGARCAGTTCCCCGCGCAGCGTGCGGTGCAGGACGGCCTCCGCGTGCTTGGCCGTCGTGTACCCGGCGCCGTTGTCGTACGCCTCGAGCGCCGCCACGGACGTGATGGTGACCACCAAACCGTCACCCGACTCGATCAGCTTCGGCAGCAGCGCCTTGGTGATCCGAAGGGTGCCCAGGACATTGGTCTCCCACATCCACCGCCAGTCGTCGAGGTCGGCCTCGGCGACGGTGGCCAGTCCCTTGGCGCCGCCCGCGTTGTTCACGAGCACGTCGACCCTCGGCAGTACCGCGGCGAATGCGTCCACGGAATCCTGGTCCGTGACGTCGAGTTCGAGCGCGGTACCGCCGATGTCTTCGGCGATCTTCTCCAGACGATCCAGTCGCCGAGCCCCGATCACCACATGAAATCCCTGCTCGGCCAGGGTGCGGGCGGTGGCTTCGCCGATTCCGGAGCTCGCTCCGGTGACGACGGCGATGCGGGTGTCAGGTGAAAAGGTCATGCCGACATGTTAGGGCTCGTCGATGACGGAGTAGTCACTCGCGTCGCCCGCGACGCTGCGGCTGCGCTCGCCCCGGACGTTGACGGGGACGTCGCCGGCCAGGGTGATGCGGTTGAGTCGCCGGTACTGGTCGTCGTAGTCGGCGACGGCGTAATGCTGAGTGGCACGGTTGTCCCAGATCGCGACATCGCCCGACTGCCAGTTCCACCGGGTGGTGAACTCGAGGGAGATGGCGTGATCCTGCAGGACCTTGAAGAGCGCCTGCGACTGCGTGCTGCTCAGCCCGACCAGCTTCTTGACGAAGTGACCGAGCAGCAGTGTGCGCTCGCCGGTCTCGGGGTGGACCCGCACCACCGGGTGCTCCGTCTCGAAGTAGGTGGACTGGAACTCGGCGCGGTACTCCTGCGACTTCTCGTCCTGTGCGCGTTCGGCGCTGGTCGCCGCGTAGTCGTAGACGTTGGTGTGCGTCGCCCACAGGTTGTCGGCGAGGACCTTCAGCGGCTCGGGCAGCGCGTTGTAGGCGGCGACACCCGACGCCCAGGTGGTGGTGCCGCCGTACGTGGGGAGTTCCACCGCGCGTAGGATCGACGCCTTCGGGATGCGGTCGACGAACGTGACGTCGGTGTGCCAGCTGTTGGCCTTGCCGTAGTCGGAGTCGATGGGCAGCACCTTGGTGCCGCGCGAGGTGACGGTCGGGTGCGCCGTGGTGGGGGAGCCGAGTAGTTCCGCGAACTCGTACTGCGAGTCGTCGGTGAGATGTTCCTGGCCGCGGAAGAAGATCACCTTGTGCTCGAGCAGGGCCTGGCGGATGAGCGAGACGGTGGCGGGGTCGAGGTGGCCGCCGAGCCGGACGCCGTCGATCCGGGCGCCGATGTGGGCGCCCAGCTTGACGACGCTCGCCGCGTTCTGGGAACCCTCGGCGTCGGTCACGTGCTCGGGCGCGAAATCGATGGACATGGTGGGCCTTTCGGATACCGGAGACGGTGTGGAGTCCTGTAACCGAACCATCGGGGAGTGTGCCGCCGGAAGGATTTGCGTCACCCTGATCGCAACGGGTGGGCGCACGACGACGTCTCCGCCGCACCGGCGGGCGGTGCGGCGGAGACGGGTGATCCATGCTGTCGGCGCTACGCGGCGGCGCGGACCTTCCGGGTGATCGCGATGACGCAGAGCAGGCTGAGCAGCGTGACCGCGGTGAGGTACACGGAGATCGGTGCCGATGAACCCCAGCTCGCGTACAGCGCGGCGGCCACCGTCGGGGCGAGCCCGCCGCCGAGAACCGAACCGATCTGATAGCCGAGTGACGCACCGCTGTACCGGACCTCGGCACTGAACAGTTCGGTGAACAGTGCGGCGATCGGCCCGTACACGATGCCCATGAACACGGCCGTTCCGAGAAGCGCGATCATCATCACCGCGGGGTTGCCGAGATCGATCAGCGGGAACAGCGCCGCCGCCCAGACCGTCAGCCCGACCGAGCCGGTGACGAGCAGTCGCCGGCGGCCGTACCGGTCGGACAGCATCGACGCGACGGGGATGACGATCAGCCACACGAACGAGGCGACCAGCGTGAAGACGAGCACCAGCGTCTTGCTCATGCCCAGGACCTTCGTCGAATAGGACAGCAGGTACGCCATGAAGATGTATCCGACGGTGTTGATGCCGATGAACGCGCCTGCGGACAGCAGCACTTCGCGCAGGTTCTCCCGCAGGACGGTGACGATCGGCAGTCGCTGATCGCGGTGCGTGTCCTTGACCTTCTCGAAGTCGGGGCTCTCGGTGATGGTGAATCGGATGACGAGACCCATCAGCACCATCACCGCGCTGGCGAGGAACGGGATCCGCCAGCCCCACGCCAGGAACGCTTCCTCGCTGAGGCTCGTCGACACTCCGAGGAACACGAGATTCGCCAGGATCAGACCGCCGGGCACGCCCATCTGCGGGAAGCTCCCGTAGAAGCCCTTCCGGTTGGCGGGTGCGTGCTCCACCGCCATCAGCACGGCGCCGCCCCACTCCCCGCCGACCCCAATTCCTTGGACGAAACGCAGGGTGACCAGCAGAATCGGCGCCCAGACGCCGATGGTGGCATAGGTAGGCAGCAGTCCGATGCCGACGGTCGCGCCGCCCATCAGCATCAGCGACAGCACGAGCATGGACTTGCGTCCGATGCGGTCACCGAAGTGGCCCATCACGATGCCGCCGATCGGCCGCGCGACGAAGCCGACCGAGAACGTCGCGAACGCGGCCAGGGTGCCCGCGATCGAGGAGAAGGACGGGAAGAACAGCGGGCCGAACACGATCGCGGCGGCCATGCCGTAGATGAAGTAGTCGTACCACTCGATGGCGGTTCCGATGAGACTGGCGCCGGCCACCTTCAGCGGCCGGAAGGGCGCCTGTGGTGTCACGGAGATCTGCGTGGAGGTCATGTCGATGTCCTTCGAGGGCGCCGGGGCGGCGGACGCGCCGCCCCGGCAGGGGGATGAGGAATGCCTACCGAACTGCCGAATCCGTTAGTTCAACGTCACCTCGCCGGACTTGTTCGCATCAACCGACTGTTCGGTCAGGTGGTCGGTCTTGCACTGGAAGTTCCGGTACATGTCCATCTGGTCGCTGTAATGCGGTGACCGCGTGCCGTCCGGTGCGATGAAACCGCTCTGGCCGGGCGGCCCGACGGTGCAGAGGTCGGCGATGCCGTCGCCGAGCACGATGCGGTCGTTCTGGGTTCCGCGATTCATGTACGGCGACAGCGACAGCACCTCGTCGCTACCGGCCTGGGGGACGCCCAGGTAGTTCTTGAAGTCGAACCGGTTCGCGCCGACCGGCAACTTCCAGCCGGCGGGGTCGGGGCCCTGCTCGGCGCGCAGCCGGTCCATCGCCTGGCCGAACGTCGAACGGAGGACGGACATGCGGTCCGCTCCGTTGAAGAAGTCGGTGGTCTGCGGAACGCCGGACTCGTCGCCGCGCAAGGCGTTGTAGACGAGTTTCGTCGCCTCGGCGGGACGTGCGGTGCCCGCGGCGGGGTACACCTTGGCCGCATACGACGCGTACACGTCGTCCGGAAGGTCGTCGCGGATCACCGCATCGAACAGGATCGGCAGCCACGTGCGCATGATCACCGGTTCCGGTCCGTCGTACACGCCGTCCGCATTGTCGTCGGTGGCCTGTCCGTCCCAGTTGCGGAGCAGGTTCACGCCCGAGGCGACAGGGTCGCCGTCCGGTAGTTGCCCGGTGGCCTGCTCCAGGTACGGCAGCAGATAGTCGACGTTGAGGTCGGCGAACGACGCCTGCCGGTTGATGTCCCAGATCTCGCCGGGAGTGAACTTGTCCTTGGCCTCGAGGCGGGTGGTGATGGCCCGCACGCGGTCGACGGGGGACCAGTTGTAGCCGTCGGCGAGTGCGCCTGCCGCGGACTGGTTGTTCCAATTGGCCAGGTAGCCCTGCTCGGGGTTGTACGACTGCGGATTGTCCTCGAAGGACCGGATGCCCTCCCACTCCATGCTGCCGTCACCGACCGCGGGAAGCCGCAGGTCCTGGCCGGCCGGGCGGACGGGCAGTCGACCGGGAGAGACGTAACCGATGTTTCCCTGGTTGTCGGCGTAGTACCAGTTGATGGTGATGGCGACCTTCTTCGCCTGCTCGAGGAACTCGTCCCAGTTGGTGGCCTTCATGATGTCGATCCAGGCGACCAGCGACTGGATCTCGTACCCCGCCCAGCTCTCCTTCAGGGAGTAGGCGCTTCCGTTCGGGGTGTCGAAGCTGGTGACCCGGCCGTGCACCGTCGAGTAGACCGGGTACGCGACGTCTGCCGCGCCGCGCACCTCGATCGTCTCGTTCCGGATCTCCATCGGGCGGTACCCGCCGTCGAATCGGTATGCGTGCTCGTTCGACGGGTCGAGGACTTCCTGGTAGACGTCGTTGACGTCGAGCGGCCCTGCGGTCGCTCCCCAGGAGATCGTCTTGTTGGTGCCGAACAGAACGGTCGGGACGGCATAGGGCGTGTTGCCCGCGACGTCGAGACCGGCGCCGTGCAAACCCACGCCGTACACATAGGACGGGTTGAACCAGCCGAACTGCGGCCCGTTCATCAGAACGGACGTGCCGTCGGTGGTCTTGTCGGCGCCGACCATCCAGAGGTTGCTGGCCTCGGGTTTCATGTGCGGCCAGTCGCCACCGCCCGCGTTCTTCATGCGAGTCAGATTTGCGTCGGGGAGCGCCTGCGTCACGTCGGAGAGCCCGGCTTCCACGGACATCGCGTGCGGTTCGTCGCCGAGCGACGTCGACTGGTCGCGGGGGACCGTGGTTGGGGCGGCGGGATCCTCCTCGGCCCAGATCAGTTGGTCGAAGAGTTGCCGGCCCTTCTCCTCGCCGTTCTTCGCCTGCAGGCTCTTCAGGACCTGGAGGTTCGCGAGTTCGCTGCTCGACTGGGAGAATCTGTTTGCCATGGTCTGCACCCAGACCATCGCCACGTCGTACCCGGTCCAGTGCTCCGGCCGGAAATCGCCGTCCAGGAACTGCTTCGGCATCAGGTGATCCGGGTCTGCGGYGACCTCGTCGATCCGCTTGTTGAACCCCTCGGCGTAGCCGTCGAAGATGTCGCGTTCCGCCTGCGGCAGTCGGGAGAGCTGATCCTTGATCGACGGCGGATCGATGCTGCCCCGCGCCGTCTTGTCGATCTCGACGTAGTCGGGTCCGAGCACCTCGGCCGCCGTGCCGACCGAGGACCGCTTGGCCATCTCCATCTGGAACAGGCGATCCTCGGCGACGGAGTAGCCGTATCCGGAGTAGAGCGCGCGCGTGGTGTCGGCGTACACGTGCGGGATTCCGTAGCCGTCCCGCTTGACGGTGATTCCGGCTGCGGTGGACTCCTGCGTTCCGGTGGCCGTGCAGGCCGTCAACAGCACGGTGAGTCCCACTCCGAGGGCGAGCACCGCTCTCGTCGTCTTCATCGACAACTCCGGGCCCGGTGTGCCGACCAGTGACGATCACATCGATACATCTCACTCCTATAACCGTACGTTCGGTTGGTATCTCGGCGTATTGTGTCGTGAAACACGGTTGCCCGTCAAGAGTGGCGTCAGTCTCCCGCTGCTGCGGGTGCCGCCGCCCCGCAGCAGCGGGAACTGGGGAAGAGGGGTGGCGCGCCGGTACACGCCGACGCGCCTTCGGATTGGTGAAACCGACCGAAGCTGCTACTTTCGTGACATGTCCTCAGGCCAGTCGACCGCTCCGCGGGTCACCTACGTGACCTCCGCGCTGGGTTCGCGGCTGCCCTTGGCGCGGGAACTGTGTTGTCGCTGTCTCAGCATCTGCAGCTAATTCGCGCCGCCTTCTCCTGATCGATCGTCCTCGATCGTCCCCATCTCCACCCGGGACCGATGCAGCGTTCGGACGAAGGTGCGCACCGCCTCCGCATGCAAGGACTGCCACGTGTCTACCCCCACCCTTTCCAGCCCCACCCGGACCGGATCCGCATCTCGATTCCAGCGGCCCGTGTCCCGACCCCGTCTCCACATCGTTCCTCCCGAACTGCGGATCAGCGACGGCCCCGCCGCCGGCGTTCTGCGGGTGGCCCGGTCCCGCGGGCCGCTGTCCCGGGACGTCGCCGCGAAGGCGACCGGACTGAGCATCGCCACCGTCAACCGTCAGGTGTCGGCGCTCCTCGACCTCGGGTTGCTGCGCGAACGCGGCGACCTCACGCCGTCCGGCGCGATCGGTCGTCCGCGTGTTCCGTTCGAGGTCAACCACGAGCCGTACCTGACCGTGGGCATCCACATCGGTGCGGTCGTGACCAGCATCATCGCCAGCGACCTCCGCGGGAAGGTCCTCGGCGCGGTCGAGGTGCCCACCCCGCAGGGCGCGTCCGCCGACGCGCTGACCGGCATCGCCCGCAGCGCACGGGCCTTCGCGTCCCGCTGGCACCGGCGTCGCCCGCTGTGGGCGGGTGTCGCGCTCGGCGGGCGCGTCGATGCGCAGACCGGTGTCGTCGACCACCCCCGGCTGGGGTGGAAGTCGGCTCAGGTCGGCGCCATCATCGCGACCGGACTCGGGTTGCCCGTCTCCGTCGCGGCGCACGTCGAGGCGATGGCCGCATCAGAGTTGCTGCTGAGCCCGGACAGCGAAGACGGTGTCGCGCAAGGCGAAACGGGTCTGTACTTCTACGCCCGTGAGACGGCCGGAATCGCGATCACGATCGACGGCCGCGTCCACACGCCGTCGAGCGGCCCCGGTTCCATCGCGCACCTGCCGACCGGTTCGTCGGCGCAGTGCTCGTGCGGTTCACGCGGATGCCTCGAGGCGACGATCAGCGATCGCGCGGTCATCTCCGCCGCGCTCGACGCCGGCATCCTCCCCGAGTCGAACCAGCGTCCGACGATGAGCGCGCTCTACAAGGCGGCGTCCTCGGGTTCCGTTCCTGCGCACGAGATTTTGGTGGAACGCGCGCAGGTGCTCGGGAAGACGGTCGCGATGCTGCGGGACCTGTTCAACCCGGACCGCGTGATCCTCGGCGGTCAGGCGTTCACCGAGTACCCGGCCGGAATCCCGCATGTCGCGGAGGCCTTCGCGCAGGCATCGTCGCTGGAGCGCAGGGACATTCGAATCTCCGGATTCGGCAACCGGGTGCAGGAGTACGCGTCGACGGTGGTGTCGCTGAGCACCATCTACTCCGACCCGGTCGGAGCGATGCGCCGCACGTCGCCGTAGCGTCACAGCAATTCGTCAGCCGCACAGGCWATWGCCTGTGCGGCTGACGAATTCGTGGGCATCTGTCCCGGCGAGCGGGGCTTCAGAGTTTGCGCAGCCCGTCGAGGACGCGTTCCATCAGCTTCCGATCCGGGCCGGTGGATCCGGCCGTCTCGTTCACGGTGACCGCGCCGGCCGCCGCGAGGTCGCCGACGAGCACGCGCGCGACCCCGAGCGGGATCGACGCGAGCGACGCGATCTCGGCCACCGACCGCGGTTCCGAGCACAGCGCGAAGACGCGGCGCAGTTCGTCCGGCGCCGGCATCGCGTCCACGACGGCGTCCCCGTCCGCGCGGGCGACGATGACCGCCTCCAACGGCAGATCGACGCCGGACTCCGTTCGCCCGCCCGTGAGAATGAACGGCCGGACGATGGAGACGGTCTCCTCGGGTTCCGCCCACTCGGTGGCCTCGGAAGTCCGGGGCGCTCGATCGGCGGCTCCGGACACGGCCTCTGCCTGCTCGGGAACGGCCTCGGCCCGGCCGGGCTCCACCCACTCGACCGACTGCGACGGGCTCGGCTCTGCCGTCGGCGACTGCTCTTTCCTGCCGCTTCGGCGCCGGCCGGCCGAACCGAAGCGCGCCCCTGTCGCGCCGATCATCGGCCAGTTCTCATCGCTCACAGTCATCGGTCGGGACCCTTCTCGCACTACCCCACCCGTTCCATGGTCCCAAACCCGCGTTCCATGCCCATGGTCCGGTCCCTGTGATTCCGGCTACAGAGTCCGCGTGAGCGTTAGATTTGCTGCGTGACGCATTGGCGGCAGAACTCGGACCCGTTCCTCGAGCTGGGAGTGCCGGGACTCGACCCCGAATCGCTCCTCGCCGGTGACGTCCAGGCCGTCTCGCCCACCGAACACGTCCTGTTCAAGCCGCGGTGGAGTGCGTTCTACCGCACCGGGCTCGACGAGCACCTGCGCCGGTGGCGGGTCGACACCGTGGTGATCGCGGGCTGCAACTACCCCAACTGTCCGCGCGCCACGATCGTCGACGCCAGCGAACGGGACTACACGGTGCTCGTCGCCGCCGATGCGATCTCGGGCGTCGACGCGCGTCACCTGGAGGAGGCCGGACGGATCGGGGTTCTGCACGCGGAGACCGACGAGATCGTCGAGGCGTTGCAGCCACCCGAACTCGAGGTGATCAGCAGAGGGGCGGAGCCGACGTCGCGTCCGGCGGCGCACCCCGTCTGCGCAGTTCCGCACGCGCCCGCTCGATCCCGCCGTGCTCCAACGCGGCGAGCGGCGATTCGTCCGCCCAGACGAGTTCACCACGGCGGCGGACCGTGACACTCATCGAACCCGCCAGATGCTCGAGGGCGCCGGGAATGTTGCGACGCTCGGCGGGGAGCGGAACCGGAAGCACGTGGGCCGAGCCCAGCGGGGAGGCGCCCTCGATCTCGACGCTCCACGTGCGGCCGCGGCCGCGCAGCGACCACCGCTCGTCCGTCACGTGCGCCCGGACGGGGGAGGTGACCGGGTTGCCGAGGCGGAACACCGTGCCGTCGGGCAGCGCGACGACGACGGCCGTGACCTCGGTGCGCAGCCCACCCGCGGTGATCTCGCCGCCGGCGAACGCGACGCATGCCTGCCGGTCGGCGAATCCCTGGGCCTGGCCCCACCACCAGGAGTCGGGGAATCCGCCCCTGCCCCAGTTCTTCTCGCCGTAGACCTGGGCGCCGTCGAGGTCGATCTCGGTGCCGCCCAGAACCGCGGTTCCCTCGGCCCGTCCGCCGAGCAACCACGGATGCCAGTACTGGTTCAGCGCGGGCACGGTCTGGAACACGCTCGACCCGCCGAGCCTGCGCCGCGGCCACGGGACCTGGGCGCCGATCCGGACGTCGAGGCGGGCGTCCGGTCCGAGATCCACCCGCACGCGGTCGACGGACCCGCGGAACGCGTCGCCGGCGAACGCGCCGAGTCCGGCCGGGTTGGCGTAGCCCTCCGGATGCGCGGCGGTCCGCAGGAACCTCGTGGGGTGACCGGCCAGACCGAGCGTCGCCCAGTGGCCGTCCGCGGCCCTGTTGATTCCGGCCAGCGCGATGACGACCTGTCCGGTCGCGGGCTGGGTGAACCGCCAGAAATAGCCTTCCATCGCGACGTCGTGTGCGGCGAGGACGTTGCCGAACGGCAGATCCGCGCCCGTGGACCGGTACGCCCGCAGCAGTCTCGACACGGGGTCAGCTTCCCGGCTGGGGGTGCAGCACCGCCTGCGACTGCGTCACCTGCGCCACCAGCCGGTCCTCGTCGTCCCGCAGTTCGGTGACGACGGCGACCGTGGTGCGTCCGGCGTGCAGCGGACGCGCGGTCGCGGTGACGGTGCCCTTGCGGACGCCGCGGGTGGACACGGTGCTCGAACTCGTGGTCGACGTGGACGCCCCCGCCGGAAGATTCAGAAACGCGCAGACGGCGCCGACACTGTCGGCGAGGGTCATCAGGGCCCCGCCGTGCATGCCGTTTCCCGCCGTGGTGCGGTGCCGGTCCCACTCGAGGTGCCCGACGACCTCCTCGGGTGCGGCCTTGGTGAGGCGAACCCCGGTGTGCACGGCGAACGGCATGGTCGCGACGAGATCAGCGGGATCCATACCCGTGGATGCTAGGCGCGGACCCGAACCCGCGTAGGCAGTTCCGGTCAGAGCGGCAGCGACGACTCCGCGAGCCCCGCGGGCGCCCCGCGCCGGCGGAACCATTCCTGACCGAACGCCGCCTGCAACTGCTCCTCGGGCATCTGCAGGAACGGGCCGAAGTCCCCGATCTGGGTGGCGTGCGCGTGCATCGCGGCGCGTTTGGCGCCCATCGCCGAGGTGACGTCCACGACCGTGGTGATCTCGGAGTCCGGAAGACCGAACGTGTCGAGGTCCGGTGGCTGGGCGTTCTCGGACCATTCCGGATTCGCGGCCATGAGTCGCCGGATGTGGTCGCGACTGACGGCGGCCTCGTACACGTGCGGCACACCGGCCAGTTCGGCGGCCCGGAGGCCCACGTGATGAACCTGGACGTGATCGGGGTGCCCGTAACCACCGTTGGGGTCGTAGATGGTGACCACGTCGGCGGATTCCTCGACGAGGATCGCGGCCAGCCGGGCAGCGGCCTCCTCGACGTCGACGTTGCAGAACGCCGCCGGATTCTCGTTCTCCGGCGATCCCGCCATCCCGGAATCCGCGTAGTGCAGCAACACCACACGCTGGGCGCCGAGCAGCGACGTCGACTCCTCGAGTTCGCGGCGCCGACGCTCGGCGAGCGACTCGCCGTCGATCAGGATCCCCTCGGGCGCCTCGCCGAGAGCCCCGTCCGTCGCGGTGACCACGACGACGCGGTGACCGGCGTCGGCGGCCTGACGCATCACGCCGCCGGTGGTGAACACTTCGTCGTCGGGATGGGCGTGGAAACACACCAGGACACTCATGAGCGCAATACTTGCACGTGCTGGAAGTCGCGGCCACGATCTGTGAGGCTCGACGCGTGCTCGGTACCTATCGTCAGATCTTCGCCGCCCCCGGCTCCGCAGCGTTCTCGGCAGCGGGATTCGTCGCGCGCGTACCGATCGCCATGGTCGGCATCGGCATCGTCACGATGCTGTCCGAACTGCGCGGGGACTACGCGCTCGCCGGCGCCCTGGCCGCGGTGTTCGCGCTGACCTACGCGTTCATCACGCCGGTCGTGTCCCGGGCGGTCGACCGCTACGGGCAGTCCCGCGTGCTGCCCGTCGCGTCGGGGATCAGCGCGACATCCCTCGCCGCGATGCTGCTGTGCGTGCGGTTCGGGACCCCCGACTGGGTGCTGTTCGTGTGGGCCGTCCCGGCCGGCTGCATGCCCACGATCGGTGCGATGGTGCGCGCCCGCTGGACCGAGCTGTACCGCGGGACGCCACTGCTGCGGACGGCGTTCGCATTCGAGGCGGTCGTGGACGAGCTGTGCTTCATCGCGGGACCGGTGGTCTCCGTCGGGCTCTCCGTCACGGTGTTCCCCGAGGCGGGACCGCTCGCGGGACTCGTGCTGCTGGTGGTCGGCACCCTCGCGCTCGTCGCTCAGCGTGGCACCGAGCCGCCCGTGCACTCGTCGCCGGACGGCGGCCGCCCGTCCGTCGTCCGGACCCCCGCGCTGTGGATCCTGGTGGCCGTCATGGTGTCGATGGGCACGATCTTCGGCGTCATCGACGTCGGTGCCATCGCCTTCACCCGGAGCCACGACGCACCCGCCTCCGCCACGGTGGTGCTGGCCCTGTTCGCGGCCGGGTCCGCGGTGGCGGGCCTCGTGTTCGGCGCGGTCCGGGTGTCGGCGTCGCTCCGGAAACAGCTGATGGTCGCGGTCCTCGCGGTCGCGGTGCTGATGGTGCCGCTGCTGTTGGCAGGCAGCATCCCGGCGCTCGCCGTCGCCTACGCGGTGGCGGGGATGACGGTGGCGCCGATCATGATCGTCACCACTGGTCTGGTCGAGCAGATCGTGCCTGCGGCCGCGCTCACCGAGGGCATCACCTGGATCGTCACCGGACTCGGTGTCGGCGTCGCCGTGGGATCGGCACTCGCCGGCCGGATGATCGACGAATTCGGCACGACCGCCGGGTACGCGGTGGCGGCGGTCGCTGCGCTGCTGGCCTCTATGGTGACCCCATGGCTATTCGTGAAGCAGTCGGCGTCGACGGAACGCCCCTCGTCTACTCGGTGACCGGTGACCCCGACGCGCGGGCCCTGGTTCTCCTGCACGGCTGGGCGCAGTCGTCGAAGTGCTGGGGCGCCGGCGTGCTCGACGAACTCGCCGCCCGCTACCGCGTCATCGCCGTCGACCTTCGCGGACACGGCTACTCGGGTGCCCCGGCCGCCGACTACGACGACTCCGCGATCTGGGCCGGGGACGTCGACGCGGTGCTCACGGCGGAAGGCGTCACGTCCGGTGCGGTGCTCCTCGGCTGGTCCTATGGCGGCCTCGTGATCTGCGACTACCTGGCGTCCCACGGCACGTCCGCCGTCGACGGCGTCGTCCTCGTCGGGGCCATCACCAGCATCGGTCGCGGGGAGGCCGGCGGCAAGGTCGGTGCGGCGATGCGCGCCGCGATCCCCGGCGCGATGTCCGAGGAGCCGCGCGAGGCGATCCGCGCGCTGGGCGCGTTCGGCACCGCGCTCACCGGACCTACCGAAGGCAAGGGCGCGCAGTCGCAGGCGTTGTTCGGCGCCGGCCTCGCCACCCCGCCACACGTGCGGGCCGCCCTGTTCAACCGCTCCGCGAGCCACGACGACCTGCTCCGGTCGCTCGACGTCCCGGTACTCGTCCTGCACGGGACCGAGGACTCCGTCGTCGACGTCTCGGCTGGTAGGCACGCTGCAGACCTGATCCCGCAGGCGCGGGCCTCGTTCTGGGAAGGTTGCGACCACGGACCGTTCGTCGAGGATCCCGGCCGCTTCGTGAAGGAGGTCGGCGCGTTCGTCGACAACCTCGGTTAAAGGGGCCGATCGGTGGGGGARCACTATGGAGTGGTGACGCCCTTGCACAACTCGCGCCCCCGCAGGGTGGCCGTCCTCTCGGTCCACACCTCACCCCTGGCGCAGCCCGGTACCGGAGACGCGGGCGGCATGAACGTCTACGTGCTGCAGTCCGCCATCCAGATGGCCCGCCGTGGCGTGGAGGTGGAGATCTTCACCCGGGCCACGTCGTCCGCCGACGCCCCGGTCCAGGAAGCGGCGCCGGGGGTCCTCGTCCGCAACGTCGTCGCCGGCCCGTTCGAGGGGCTCGACAAGCAGGATCTGCCCACGCAGCTCTGCGCGTTCGTGGCCGGGGTGCTCCGCGAGGAGGCCCGCCACGAACCGGGTTACTACAACCTGGTGCACTCGCACTACTGGCTGTCGGGGCAGGTCGGCTGGCTCGCCCGCGACCGGTGGGGTGTGCCGCTCGTGCACACCGCGCACACGCTCGCCGCGGTCAAGAATCTGTCGCTGGCCGAGGGGGACACCCCCGAACCGGCCGCCCGTCAGATCGGCGAACAGCAGGTGGTCGCCGAATCCGACCGGCTCGTAGCGAACACCACCGACGAATCCGATCAGCTGGTCCGCCACTACGGCGCCGACCCGAACCGGATCGACGTGGTGGCGCCCGGCGCCGACCTGACGCGGTACCGCCCCGGCGACCGGGACGCCGCCCGCGCGAAGCTGGGGCTCGACCCCCGTGAGACCGTCGTGACGTTCGTCGGACGCATCCAGCCGCTCAAGGCTCCCGACGTCCTGCTCCGCGCCGCCGCCGAACTGATCGCCCGGGATCCCGAGTCGTCGCTGCGGGTGCTCGTGGTCGGGGGTCCGTCCGGATCCGGACTGGCCCGGCCGGACGCGCTGATCGAACTCGCGTCCTCGCTCGGCATCGCCGCGCGGGTCACGTTCCTCCCGCCGCAGGCGCCCGATCGGCTCGCCGATGTGTACCGGGCTTCGGATCTCGTTGCGGTGCCGAGCTATTCGGAGTCGTTCGGTCTGGTCGCCATCGAGGCGCAGGCCTGCGGCACGCCGGTGATCGCGGCGAACGTGGGCGGACTCGGCGTCGCGGTCCGTCACGGCGAGACGGGGCTCCTCGTGGACGGGCACCGCACCGAGGACTGGGCGACGGCGTTGCAGTCGCTGGTGTCTGCGCCCGGCAGGCTGGCCGCGCTGGCCGCCGAGGCTCCGCGGCACGCGGAGAACTTCTCCTGGGAACACACCGCCGACGGCCTTCTCGAGAGCTATCGGATGGCGACCGTCAACTACAACTACGGACACGGCCCCAGCGAATTCTCCCCGCGTCGCGGACGCGGATTGTGGAAGCTGCGCAGGGTCGGGGGAGTACGCGCATGACCGACTTGGCCGAGGTGATCGAGTCCGCCCTGACCGACCGGGAGTTGGACTTCACGAGGAAGGACTCGACACACTTCGTCGTCGAGTTGCCCGGCGAGCGCAAGCTCAAGACCACCACACTGCTGACCGTCGGAAAGCACGGCCTGCGCGTCGAGGCGTTCGTCTGCCGCAAGCCCGACGAGAACTTCGAAGGCGTCTACAAGTACCTGCTGCGGCGCAACCGCCGGCTGTATTCGGTGGCATACACGATCGACAAGATCGGCGACATCTACCTGGTCGGTCAGATCGCCGAGCACGCGGTGACCGCGGACGAATTGGACCGCATTCTCGGGCAGGTGCTCGAGGCGGCCGACGGCGACTTCAACACCCTTCTCGAACTCGGATTCGCCGGTTCCATCAAGCGGGAGTGGGAATGGCGTGTCTCGCGCGGCGAGTCGCTGGCGAACCTGAAGCCGTTCGAACATCTCATCGAGGACTCGCAGTCCTGAGTGTGGGTTGACCTCCCGCGGACGGGAATTGCGCGCGGGTAGAGTTGCGGCGAACCTGTGACTGGTGTCACAACTGCTGCTGCAACACTTCGAGGGAGTGACCCACGTGAGCTTCAAGAGCCCGTTTCCGGACGTCGAGATCCCGAACCTCAGTGTCTACGATTTCCTGTTCGGTCGGGTCGACCCGGCGGATGCGGAACGGCCCGCCCTGATCGACGGCACCTCCGGTGCGGTCACCACCTACCGAACCCTGGTCGGGCAGATCGACGGGGTGGCGGGGGCGCTGGCCGCCCGCGGCCTCGCGGTCGGTGAGGTGGTGGCCCTGCACTCACCGAACGTGCCCGCGTTCGCCGCGGTGTTCCACGGCATCCTGCGCGCCGGCGGCGTCGCCACCACCATCAACGCC
Organism: Rhodococcus sp. P4_B6; assembly: GCF_056402215.1. NCBI lineage: Bacteria > Bacillati > Actinomycetota > Actinomycetes > Mycobacteriales > Nocardiaceae > Rhodococcus > Rhodococcus sp. P4_B6. The sequence continues at coordinate 43,094 of NZ_JBFUHV010000010.1, forward strand.
CTCTACACCGCCGAGGACATCGCCAAACAGCTCACCGACTCGCACGCGAAGTTCCTGTTCACCGTCTCCCCRCTGCTRCCGCARGCCMAGGATGCGGCGGCGAGGGTCGGAATCCCCACCGAGAATGTGATCGTCCTCGACGGCGCCGMCGGGCACCCGTCCCTGGCGGATCTGCTCACCGAGGGCCACCCGGCCCCGGAGGTGTCGTTCGACCCGGCCACCCAGCTGGCGGTGCTGCCGTATTCGTCGGGGACCACCGGCCGCCCGAAGGGGGTGATGCTCACCCACCGCAACCTGGTCGCGAACGTGTGTCAGATCAACCCGCGGATGGGCATCGGCGCCGACGACAGGCTTTTGGCGGTGCTGCCGTTCTTCCACATCTACGGGATGACGGTGCTGCTCAACGCCGCCCTCTACAACCGGGCCGCCCTGGTGACGATGCCGAAGTTCGACCTCGTCGAGTTCCTGAGCATCGTCTCCGGGCAGCGGTGCACGTATGTGTTCATCGCGCCGCCGGTCGCGGTGGCGTTGGCCAAGCACCCGTTGGTCGACGACTACGACCTGTCCTCGGTGCATTCGRTSTTCTCCGGTGCCGCCCCGCTGGATCAGGAACTGGGCAGGGCCGTCGCSACCCGGCTCGGSTGCCGGGTCCGGCAGGGCTACGGGATGTCGGAGATGAGCCCGGTCTCGCACGCGATCCCGTTCGACCGSGACGACATCGCCCTCGACTCGGTCGGCCCGACGATCGCGAACATGGARTGCAARCTSGTCGACCCSGCCACCGGGCTGGAGGTCGCCTACCCGGCCGAGGGGGTCAGCGCGCCGGGGGAGTTGTGGTGYRMGGGYCCGAACATCATGGCCGGGTACCTSGGCAACGASGCGGCSACCGCGGARACCCTGGATGCGGACGGGTTTCTGCACACCGGGGACATCGCGACCGTCGACGCCGAGGGGGTGGTGACGATCGTGGACCGGATGAAGGAGCTGATCAAGTACAAGGGGTATCAGGTGCCGCCCGCCGAACTCGAGGCGCTGCTGCTCACGCACCCGCAGATCGCCGACGCCGCCGTCATCGGTGTCCTCGACGACGAGGGTGAGGAGGTGCCGAAGGCGTTCGTCGTCGCCCAGCCCGGTGCCAAGGATCTGGATGAGGCCGCGGTGATCGCGTTCGTCGCCGCCCGGGTCTCCCCGCACAAGAAGGTCCGCAGGGTCGAGTTCATCGACCTCGTCCCCAAGTCCGCCGCAGGCAAGATCCTCCGCAAGGATCTCCGGGCCGGCGAGGCCCGCCGGAGCTGACGGCAGGGGTTCACGGCGCGAGGGTTCCGGCAGGCATGCCAGGATGAACGGCATGAGTACCGGAACCCTTGTGCTGCTCCGCCACGGCGAGAGCGAATGGAATGCGCTCAACTTGTTCACCRGCTGGGTGGACGTCCACCTGACCGATAAGGGCATCGCCGAGGGCAAGCGCGCCGGCGAATTGCTGCTCGAGCACAACCTGCTCCCCGACGTGCTGTACACGTCGCTGCTGCGCCGCGCCATCAGCACCGCCAACATCGCGCTCGACACGGCAGACCGGCACTGGATTCCCGTCATCCGCGACTGGCGTCTCAACGAGCGCCACTACGGCGCCCTGCAGGGACGCAACAAGGCGCAGGTCAAGGACAAGTACGGCGACGAGCAGTTCATGCTGTGGCGCCGCAGCTACGACACCCCGCCGCCGACGATCGAGGCCGGCAGCGAATACAGCCAGGACACCGATCCCCGCTACGCGAACCTCGACGAGGTCCCGCTCACGGAGTGCCTGAAGGACGTCGTCGTCCGCCTGATCCCGTACTGGGAAGACACCATCTCGGCCGATCTGAAGGCCGGCAAGACCGTCCTGATCACCGCGCACGGCAACTCGCTGCGTGCCCTCGTCAAGCACCTCGACGGAATCTCCGACGAGGACATCGCCGGGCTGAACATCCCCACGGGCATCCCGCTGCGCTACGACCTGGACGAGAACCTGAAGCCGCTCAACCCCGGCGGCACCTACCTCGACCCCGAGGCGGCCGCCGCAGGCGCCGCCGCGGTCGCGAACCAGGGCGGGAAGTAACCCGTGCAACCGGCCGGACGTCCCGTTCGCGGGACGTCCGGCCAACAGCAGGTTAACTGCGGACGAAGACTCCGGTTGCCGCGTGTGACGTGCGCGGAAATGCCTGGACCCTGCGTAACCGGCCCGCCGCGCGAACGTACGATTYAGGCGTGAGTGTTGTTCAAGCCGTCTTGCTTGCCATCGTGGGCGGCTTCGTCGGTTACCTCGTCGGTGGCGTGCTGATCCCCATGCTGTCTACCCGGCAGGCGCAGCGAATGGAAGAAACGTCGGGGCTCACGATGTCGCAGGTCCTCGACCTGATCGTGCTGGCATCCGAGAGCGGCATCGCCGTGGTCGACCAGTTCCACGACGTCGTCCTGTTCAACCCCCGCGCCGAAGAGCTGGGCCTGGTGCGGAACCGGCTCGTCGACGACCGTGCGTGGGTGGCGGCGCTCCGCGTCCTCGAAACCGGCGAACCCGTCGAGGTCGACCTCAGCACCAAGAACCCGCAGCGGGGGCGCGACCGGATCGCGGTGCGCGGCACCGCACGACTGCTCAGCAAGGAAGACCACAACTTCGTGGTCCTGTTCGCCGACGACGACTCCGAGCAGGTGCGGATGGAAGCGACCCGCCGCGACTTCGTCGCCAACGTCAGCCACGAACTCAAGACCCCGGTCGGCGCGATGGGACTGCTCGCGGAGGCACTTCTCGAATCGGCGGACGACCCCGATTCGGTCCGGCACTTCGGCGAACGCGTGCTCGGTGAATCCGTCAGGCTCGGCAAGATGGTCACCGAACTGATCGCGCTGTCCCGGCTGCAGGGCGCCGAGAAGCTGCCCGACCTCGAGGCCGTCGCCGTCGACGAGGTGGTGGACGAGGCCCTGCAGCGTTGCAAGATCTCCGCGGAAGCCGCAGGCATCGCCGTCACCACGGACCACAACAGCGGCTACGAAGTGCTCGGCGACCGCGCGCTGCTCGTCACCGCGCTGTCCAACCTGGTGCAGAACGCCATCGCCTATTCGCCGAAGGGATCCCCGGTCTCGGTGAGCCGGTCCATCCGCGGCGACAACGTGGCGATCTCGGTGACCGACCGCGGCGAAGGCATCGCCAAGGCCGACCAGGAACGCGTCTTCGAACGTTTCTTCCGCGTCGACAAGGCGCGGGCCCGGGCGACCGGCGGAACGGGACTCGGCCTCGCGATCGTCAAGCACGTGGCCGCCAACCACAACGGATCGATCGACCTGTGGAGCAAGCCAGGAACGGGTTCGACGTTTACCCTGCAGATTCCTGCACACATCGAGACAGTAGAGACGAACGGCGGGGACGCCGACGGCGGAACTGTCGGGAGGAGAGAAACCGGTATGGAGGCCAAGCGATGACAAGTGTGCTGATCGTGGAAGACGAGGAGTCACTGGCCGACCCATTGGCCTTCCTGCTTCGCAAGGAAGGATTCGAGACGACGATCGTCGGCGACGGACCGTCCGCGCTCGCCGAGTTCGACCGGGCCGGTGCCGACATCGTCCTCCTCGACCTCATGCTGCCCGGCATGAGCGGCACGGACGTCTGCAAGCAACTCCGCAGCCGATCCGGTGTCCCCGTCATCATGGTGACGGCACGGGACAGCGAGATCGACAAGGTGGTGGGTCTCGAACTCGGCGCCGACGACTACGTGACCAAGCCGTATTCGGCGCGGGAACTGATCGCCCGCATCCGCGCGGTGCTGCGCCGCGGCGTCGACAGCGAACTCGACGTCGCGCAGGACTCGGCAGTCCTCGAGGCCGGACCGGTCCGGATGGACGTCGAACGGCACGTGGTGCAGGTGAACGGTGACGCCGTCACGCTGCCGCTCAAGGAGTTCGACCTCCTCGAGTACCTGCTGCGGAACTCGGGCCGGGTACTCACCCGCGGACAGTTGATCGACCGGGTGTGGGGCGCGGACTACGTCGGCGACACCAAGACCCTCGACGTGCACGTCAAGCGTCTGCGCTCGAAGATCGAGACCGACCCGGCGAAGCCGGAACACCTCGTCACCGTCCGCGGGCTGGGCTACAAACTGGAGGCGTGAGCGGACGCCGATCCGCCACAGTTGCGCACGAATTCGTCAGCCGCACAGGCAATTGCCGGTGCGGCTGACGAATTCGTGGGCGTTTGCCGGAACGGGCGACTGTCAGAACGGGTTGTACACCCAGACGCCGCGGAACGGCGCCGAGATGATCTGCGTGATCGCGTGCTCGCGGCCCTGGTCGTCGAACTGCCTGCAGTAGACCGCGACGTAGTGTCCGTCGCCCTTGCACTCGATGACCCTGCCGGTTCCGTACGGGCTCAGGACGAGGGCCCGGTCAGCCTTGTCGCCGAAGGCGCCCGGATCGAACGGTGCGACGAAGTTCGCCGTCTTGTCGTAGAAGGTGTTCCAGTCCGGGGTCGGGTCGGCGGACGCGGTCGGCGCGAGAGCGAGCGTTGCGGCGGCGGTCAGCAGGGCACCGGTCAGAATGCGAGCGAACATGATCTCTCCCGTCGTGGCTGTGCCCGGAATGGGGCCGTGACGGCTAAATCGACCGGCAGGTCCGATCCGTTACCCGGCGGCCCTCTTCTGTGCGGCCACGGTCGCGGGATGCACGGCGACGAGTCCGAGGCCGGCCCTGCGCTTGCACAGCGTCGCCAATTCCGCGTACGCGGCCTTGCCGAGCAGCTCCGTCAGCTCCGGCGCGTACGACTGCCAGACCGCCTTGGCGCCCACGTGGGCGTCGGGTGAGCCCGAGCAGTACCAGTCCAGGTCCGAGCCGCCCTCACCCCAGCCACGCCGGTCGTACTCGGTGATGGTGGTCTTGAGGATCTGCTCGCCGTCGGGGCGTTCCACCCACTCCTGGGTGCGGCGGATCGGAAGCTGCCAGCACACGTCGGGCTTGACCTCGAGCGGCTCGATCCCGCGCTCGAGCGCCATCGAGTGCAGCGCGCAACCGACGCCGCCCTCGAAGCCGGGGCGGTTCAGGAAGATGCAGGCCCCCTGATACCGGCGGGTGCGCAGCGCGGGCTCGTCCTCGAGGTCGTCCTCCTCGATGTACCCCTTCTTGCCGAGCCCCTTCTCCATGAACTGCCAGTTCTCGGGTGTGAGCAGCTTCACTGACTTGTTCAGCTTCTCCAAATCCTCCTCGTCGGAGAGGAACGCGCCGTGCGAACAGCAGCCGTCGTCCGGCCGGTCGCCGATGATGCCCTGGCAGGCCGGAGTGCCGAACACGCAGGTCCAGTGGGATAGCAGCCACGTCATGTCCGCGGCGATGAGGTGCTCGGCGTTGTCGGGATCGGGAAATTCGACCCATTCGCGAGCGAAGTCGAGGGGTACTTCGGGGCTGGGTGTCATCTTGTGTGAACGCCCTGCTTTACGTGCTGTCACAAAGCCCGACGGTAGACCCAGTACCGTGTCAATGTGCGACTAGGGGTACTCGACGTCGGAAGCAACACCGTCCATCTTCTCGTAGTGGACGCCCACAGGGGCGGCCACCCCACACCGATGAGTTCGACCAAGTCGACTCTGAGGCTGGCGGAGAACACCGACGACAAGGGCGACATCACCACTCAAGGTGCAGATCGCCTGGTCACGACGGTGGCAGACTTCTCCAGCATCGCGAGGACATCCGGGTGCGGTGAACTCATGGCCTTCGCGACGTCCGCCGTCCGCGACGCCAACAACTCGGACGACGTGCTCGCGCGCGTGCACGACGAGACCGGCGTGACGCTGGAGGTCCTGTCGGGTGTCGACGAGGCGCGGCTGACGTTCCTCGCCGTGCGCCGCTGGTTCGGGTGGAGCGCCGGCCGCATCCTGAACCTCGACATCGGCGGCGGATCCCTCGAGCTGACGACGGGCGGCGACGAGGACCCGGACGTCGCGCTGTCGCTGCAACTCGGCGCGGGACGGCTCACCCGGGACTGGCTCGAGGCCGACCCGCCGGGCAAGCGTCGCGTGGCGGTGCTGAGGGACTGGCTGGACGCCGAACTGACCGTCCCGGCGAAGGAACTGCGCACGGCGGGGCAGTGGGACCGGGCCGTCGGCACGTCGAAGACGTTCCGCTCGCTGGCCCGGCTGACGGGCGCCGCACCGTCCGGCGCGGGCCCGCGGGTCAAGCGCACGCTCACCGCCAGCGGTCTCAGGCAACTCATAGCTTTCATTTCGCGGATGACGGCCTCGGACCGTGCAGAATTAGAAGGGGTGAGCTCCGACAGGTCGCAGCAGATCGTGGCCGGAGCGCTCGTTGCGGAGGCCAGCATGAGAGCACTGGGCGTGGAGGAACTCGAAATCTGCCCCTGGGCTCTGCGCGAGGGATTGATCCTCCGCAAGCTCGATACGGAAATGGGCGGTGAATTGATGGTGGGTGCTCGATGACCGAGGACAGTCAGCAGATCTCTGTGTCAGAACTGCTCAAACGCAACGGGCAGCAGGTGGAGTCCCGGGGCGGGCGGCGTCGGCGCGGCGTCGCGGGAGGAATCTCCGTCGCCGAGTTGACCGGTGAAATTCCGGTGGTCCGGGATCCGTCCGAATCGCGGGCACTCGAATCCGAACCGGAACCGGCCGCGCCCGAGCCGTCGCGCACGCCCACGCCGACTGCACCGTCGGCGCCGGCAGCACCGTCGGCGAGGGCCGACGAGCGCACGGCCGCTTTCAAGGCTCCAGTCGACGACAGCGACGATGACGACGACGAACCCATCGCCAGTCGCCCCGCCGGCCGTGGCCGCGCCGTGGTGCCGGGCGGGACGTCGCGCGATCACCAGGGAACCTGGGTCAGCCGGTCCGTCCGGAAGGAACCGCCGGCGCCGCAGGCCGCCGCCCCGACGCCGGCTCCGACGGTGGCCGCCCCGGTCGTGAAGAAGCCGGAGCCGGCCCCGACCGTCGCCGCTCCGCGGGTGACACCGGCGCCGAAGGCCGAACCCCCGGCCAAGCCCGGCACAACGGCCAAGTCCGGCACAACGGCCAAGCCCGACACAACGGCCAAGGCCGAACCGGCCGCGAAGTCCGACGCACCCGTGAAGCCCGAGGCCCCGGCGAAACCCGGAACCCCGGCGAAGGCGGGCGCCGCAGCGAAGTCGGGTACGGCAGCGAAGTCGGGTACGGCAGCGGCGTCGAACGGCGCGTCGAAGTTCGTGAAGACGCCGAAGCCGGAGGCTCCCGCCAAGGCGAAGCCGGAGCCCGCGCTGCTGTCCGGATCGACGCTGGCCGGCGACCTGATGCGTCAGTCCCGGGACTCGGATGCGGCGAACGCGGCCGAGGAGACGGACCTCATCGAGGCCGCCACCGACGAGGCGGACACCGGCCAGCGCGACGACACGCAGAAGTCCGACACCCCGCGCCGTTCCCGCAAGGAGGCGAAGGCGGAGAAGGCCGCGAAAGCGGAGAAGACAGGCAAGGACGAGGCCGGCGAGAACTCCACCCGTGAGTGGGCCGTTCTCATCGGCCAGGGTGTGGTGGCCGTGATCGCCGGGGCCCTGCTCTTCAAGGGTTTCGAGAAGCTGTGGGACGTCTTCCCGTGGGTCGCGCTGATTCTGGCGCTGCTCGTCATCGTGGGCCTGGTCGCCATGGTCCGCATCCTGCGCCGCACCGACGACATCACCAGCTTCGTGATCGCCGTCGTCGTCGGGATGATCGTCACTCTGGGGCCGTTAGCCTTCATGCTTGCGTCGGGCTGAGTTGCTCATGGTCGGGGACAGTGGGCACGAGCAGATTCGACGGTCACCGCGTGGGCGGAAGGTACTGGTGGGCCTGTCGACGGCCTCGGTGTACCCGGAGAACACCGAGGCGGCCTTCCGGTACGCGGCCGATCTGGGATACGACGGCGTCGAACTGATGGTGTGGGCCGAATCGGTCAGCCAGGACGCCGCCGCCGTGGCCGGGCTGGTGCGCAGGTACGCGATCCCGGTTCAGGCGATCCACGCGCCGTGCCTGCTCATCTCGCAGCGGGTGTGGGGCGCCGACCCCGTCGCGAAGCTGGAGCGTTCCGTCCGCACCGCCGAATCGCTCGGGGCGACGAGCGTTGTGGTGCACCCCCCGTTCCGCTGGCAGCGCCGGTACGCCGACGGCTTCGCCGATCAGGTGGCCGACCTGGAACGGCGCAGCGACGTGATCGTCGCGGTGGAGAACATGTTCCCGATGCGGGCGGACGGCTTCTTCGGCAGCAAGGAGAGATCCGCCGAGCGGTTGCGGCGGCGGGGCGGACCCGGGGCCGCGCTGTCGGCGTTCAGCCCGTCCTACGACCCCACCGATTCGGGGCACGCCCACTACACGCTCGACCTGTCGCACACGGCCACGGCCGGAATGGATGCGATGAAACTGGCGGAGCGGATGGGGGAGGGCCTCGCGCATCTCCACCTCGCCGACGGCCGGGGTGCGTCGATGGACGAGCACCTCATTCCCGGTCACGGCGCCCAGCCCTGCGCGCAGCTGTGCCGGCACCTCGTCGACACCGGGTTCGACGGGCAGGCCGTGGTCGAGATCAACACGCAGAACGCCCGAACCCGCCGGGAACGGTCGTCGATGCTCGCGCAGGCGCTGGCCTTCGCCCGTGAACATCTCGAACCGGGACGCGCCGCGTCGGGGTCGCCACGCAGCCACTCCGGTGGCGATCACGACGACACCTGAGGCGTCTGCCGAGTTTCTCCTGCGGTAAGCTCGGGGCCACATTGGATAGTTTCAGTATCCAGTCTGGTTGTCGAAGGAGGGGCCGTGCGCGTTTCCGAGTTGGTCGCCCGTACCGGCGTTCCGCTCGCGACGGTGAAGTACTACCTGCGCGAAGGTCTGCTGATGCCCGGCGAGGCGACGAGCGCCACCCAGGCCCGGTACGGCGAGGAGCACGTGCAGCGCCTCGGCCTCGTCAAGGCGCTGGCCGGAGCCGGACTGCCGATTCCCCGCATCCGGGAGATACTCCGCCTCGTCGACCATCCCGACGGCTCACTGTTCGACGTGCTCGGCCAGGCCATCGCGCAACTCCCGCCCTACCTCGACACCCCCGCCGACGACGCCGACGAGTTCCCCCGGGCCCGCGCCGTCCTCGACAGGCTCGGGCAGGTCTACGACCCCCGGTACGTCGCGGTCGGTCAGCTCGAACGTGCCCTCGTGGCACTCGAGGAAGCCGGCATCCCGATGACCGAGGAGCGACTCGACGCCTACGGGCGCCACGTGCGCGGGATCGCCGAGATCGACATCGGGCTCATGCCCACCGCATCGGCCGAGGATGCGATCCGGTACGCGGTGCTGGGCACGGCCGTCTACGAACCGGTGATCGCCGCGATGCGCCGGCTCGCACACCAGGACGTCGCACAGAAGCGTCTCCGGAACCCCGAAGAACAGGACCAGCAGTGAGCTCAACTCCCTTCCACGATCTCAACGTCCTCACCGCTGCCGGTGACGGGACGTACCGGGCGTCGATCGACCCGATCTGGACCATCGGCCCCAAGGTGCACGGCGGTTCGATGATGTCGCTCTGCGCCGCCGCCGCCCGCAGGCGACTGCTCGACGAGACCGGCGATGCCGGGCCGGCCCGGGTGCAGCCCCTCGCAGTCGGGGCCAACTACCTGTCCGCCCCCGACCCGGGCGAGGTGACTCTGTCGACGACGGTGCGCAAGCAGGGCAAGCAGGTGTCGTTCGTCGACGTGGAGCTGACGCAGGGCGACCGCGTTGCCGTCCACGCGTCGGTCACGCTCGGCGTCCCCGACGTGGGGGAGCCGCAGTACAGCGGAGACCACGCCCTGGCGCAGCTCCCGGTGGAACCGCCCGCCGACGCCGTCGTGCTCACGGCCGACCACCCGATGGGGCAGATCGTCCACGTGGCCCAGGGCTGCGACATGCGGGTGGACGGGACGTCGGCGCACTTCCTGACCGGCAACCAGGGCGAACCCGAGGTCCGCATGTGGGTGCGACCGCGCGCGGGCGACGAGAGCGACCCGGACACGGCGGCGCTGTTCGCGATCATGACCGGCGACATCAGCGCCCCCGTGACGATGAACCGCGGCATGTTCGGCTGGGCGCCGACGGTCCAGCTGACCACCTACCTGCGCAGGCAGCCCGCGCCGGGCTGGCTGCGCGTGATGGCCAGCAGCACGGTGCTCGGCGGCGCATGGTTCGAGGAGGACCACACCGTCCTCGACTCCACCGGGGCGATCGTCGTGCAGAGCCGGCAACTGGCGATGATCCCCCGCTAGGAAGGCGCCGCAGAGCGTCGTGGCAGGCTGTTCGCCATGACGAGAATCGCGGTAATCGGAGGCGGCAAGATCGGCGAGGCCCTCATCTCGGGGCTTCTGCAGGCAGGTCACGCCGTCAAGGATCTGGTGGTGGCCGAGCAGCACCCGGCGCGCGCCGACGAGCTGGCAGCGGCGTACTCGGTGCGGGTCACCACCCCGTCCGACGCCGCCGAAGGCGCCGACGTCATCGTGATGGCCGTCAAGCCGGGAGACGTCGAGTCCGCGCTCACCGAGGTGTCCAAGGTGGAACTCGACGGCGAGCGCGAGCAGCTGCTCGTCTCGCTCGCTGCCGGTATCCCCACCGCCTTCTACGAGACGAGACTGCCCGCCGGGTTCCCCGTGGTCCGGGTCATGCCCAACACGCCCATGCTGGTCGGTGAGGGCGTCAGCGTGCTCGCGCCCGGCAGGCACGTGAAGAAGGAACACCTCGAACTGGTCCGCGGCGTCCTGTCGTCGGTCGGCAAGGTCGTCGTCGTCCCCGAATCGCAGATCGACGCCGTCACCGCCGTCTCCGGCTCCGGTCCGGCCTATTTCTTCCTGGTCGCCGAGGCCATGATCGACGCGGGCGTGGGGCTCGGACTGACCCGGGCGACCGCGACCGAACTGGTCGTGCAGACCATGGTCGGCTCCGCGGCCATGCTCGACAGGTCGGGGGAGAGCGCGACCGAACTTCGTGCCGCCGTGACTTCACCCGGCGGAACCACCGCGGCGGCAATCCGCCGGCTGGAGGGAAACGGTCTCCGAACAGCATTTTTCGACGCCCTCGAAGCCGCGAAAATTCGTTCTGCCGAACTCGGCACGACGACCGAATGAATATTCGATTGCCCACACCCGTCGCAGTAACCCCATCCGTCCCGCTAAGCTCGAAGTAGCACGTGCGTGTCTGTTCCGCCGGAGGGGAAGCCGGCGGCGCGAGACGTGCCGGAGGTAAGTGGTTGATGACGTCTGCAAAAAAGCCGTCCAAGGGCTCGGCCCCGGACGGACAACCGGCACTGGCCGGAACGCAATTTCTCACCGTCGCCGAGGTAGCGACGCTGATGAGAGTGTCCAAGATGACTGTGTATCGGTTGGTGCACAGCGGCGAACTGCCCGCCGTCCGCGTGGGCCGCTCGTTCAGAGTGCATGCGAAAGCAGTGCACGACTACCTCGAAACCTCGTACTTCGACGCCGGTTGACCGATCGGCACGAAGAGGGTCACTTCGACCTCGTTTTCGGGGAGAGGACCCGCACCGGTACGATTAGCGACTGTCGTACCAGCCAGCTGGTGTCGTAAGGCGCTGAGCTAGTTAAAACGAGGCCCAGGCGCCAGAGTGGCGCGAGCGTACGTGATCGGCGTGCGCAGGAACGCTAGAGAAGAACGTGAGGGACACCCGCTATGGGTTCAGTGATCAAGAAGCGACGCAAGCGCATGTCGAAGAAGAAGCACCGTAAGCTGCTTCGCCGCACCCGAGTGCAGCGCAGGAAACTCGGTAAGTAAAGAGTTGCGTCTGGATGCCCGTCACCTCCGGTGGCGGGCATCCGTCGTTTCACGGCGGGCCTGTCGCGTATCGGGCGACCGGCCAATTGCCGTTGTGCGGAGCGCCATCCCCTTCCTGCACGTATCGTTGACGTCACTCGCTACGTGATCGGGGGTCTTAGTGGTTGTGAGTGACGAAGACAGTACTACGCGGACGGCGGTGCCGCGCGTCGTGCTGGTCACTGGGGCCAGCAGGTTTCTGGGTGGATATCTGGTCACCCGGCTCGCTCAGAATCCGGCCATCGAGCGGGTCATCGCGGTGGACGCGGTGTCGCCGAGCAAGGACATGTTGCGCCGCATGGGCCGCGCCGAGTTCGTGCGCGCCGACATCCGGAATCCCTTGATCGGCAAGGTTATTCGTAACGCCGAGGTCGACACCGTCGTGCACGCGTCGACGCTGGCGCGCCCGCCGAAGTCGGGTAGTCGCGCGGCCATGAAGGACATGAACGTCATCGGCGCGATGCAGTTGTTCGCCGTCTGCCAGAAGGCTCCGAGCGTCCGTAAGGTCGTGTTGCGTTCGGCCTCCGTGGTCTACGGCTGCAGCGCCAAGGACCCGGCCAAGTTCACCGAGGAGATGAGCGCCCGGCGCCGCCCGGCGGGCGCGTACGCGCGGGACTGCATCGAGATCGAGGGGTATCTGCGCGGAATGGGGCGCAGGCGCCCCGACATCGGCGTGTCGATCGTCCGCCTCGCACCGCTGGTCGGGCCGCGACTCAACGCGACGGTCGCGCAGTACCTCACCTCACCGGTCGTGCCGACCATTCTCGGGCGGGACGCACGCCTGCAGGTCCTGCACGAAGAGGACGCGCTGGCCGCGCTGGAACGGGCCACGGTGTCGGGTCCGGCGGGCACGTTCAACGTCGCGGGCGACGGCGTCGTCATGATGTCGCAGGCCATCCGCCGCGCCGGGCGGATCGAGGTCCCGATGCCGTTCGGGTTGTTCCGCAACCTCGGACGTGCGCTGATGGGGCCGGTGATGCGGTCGTACACCACCGAGCAACTCGAGTACTTCCATTTCGGTTGCGGACTGGACACCACGCGCATGCGAACCGAACTATCCTTCGAGCCACGGTGGACCTCGATGCAGGCGCTCGACGACTTCGCTCGTGCTGCCGGCGTCAAGGCGATCATCAAGAACGAATGGGTCGACGCAGCAGAGAACGCACTACTCGCTCTTACCGGCACGGCGAAAGGGGAGAGGTGAACGAAGTGGCGAAGGTCATTCCGTTGCACGGTGCGACAGCCGCGCGCGGGACCGCTATCGGACGTTCGAGGCGTGAGCAGAGCGAGAGCAGACATCCGTCCGCGATGCCGCCGCCCTCCGTGATCACCCCACCCCAGCCCGTCACCGAGTCCTCGGCGGTCGACGCCGTCCGCCACGCCCTGGCCGAGCAGATCGTCAACACCGCCGAGTTCGTGCGCCGCCGGCTCTCGGGCGACTATCACGTCGACGACTTCGGCTACGACCCCCACTTCGCCGAGAACGTGTGGCTCCCCATCCTGCGTCCGCTGTTCGACAAGTGGTTCCGCGTGGAGGTCAGCGGTCTGGAGAACATTCCATCGACCGGCGGTGCGCTGGTGGTCGCCAACCATGCCGGTGTGCTGCCCATCGACGGCCTGATGACCTCGGTCGCCGTTCACGACCATCACCCTGCGCATCGCCCGCTGCGGATGCTGGCCGCCGATCTCGCGTTCGAGATGCCGCTCGTCGGTGGTGTCGCACGCAAGGCCGGGCACACGCTCGCGTGCCACCCGGACGCCGTGCGCCTGCTGCAGGACGGGGAGGTCGCGGCCGTGTTCCCCGAAGGTTTCAAGGGCATCGGCAAACCGTTCAGCGAACGGTACAAGTTGCAGCGGTTCGGCCGCGGTGGCTTCGTGTCCGCCGCCATGCGGACCGGTGCGCCGATCATTCCGTGCTCGATCGTGGGGTCCGAGGAGATCTACCCGAAGATCGGTGAACTCGGGACGCTCGCCCGACTGCTGGGGATGCCGTACTTCCCGGTGACCCCGCTCTTCCCGCACTTCGGGCCGCTCGGGCTCGTGCCGTTGCCGTCGAAGTGGTACATCGAGTTCGGCAAGCCGATCGTCACCGACACGTACGACGCGTCGGCGGCCGACGACCCGATGGAACTGTTCGAGGTCACCGACCACGTCCGGGAGACCATCCAGCAGACGCTGTACCGGCTCCTCGCGAAGCGCCGGAACGTGTTCCTGGGCTGAGCCGCGGCGGGCGGCTCAGGCCGCCTGTTCGCGGCGGCGCGCGACGACGGCGGCGAGTGCGCCGCCTGCCGCGCCGAGGAGCAGCGCGGTGGGAACGCCGATCTTGGCGGCCTTGCGTCCGGTCCGGAAGTCGCGGATCTCCCAGCCCCGGTTCTTGGCGAGCTCACGCAGATCGGTGTCGGGGTTGATCGCGACCGCGGTCCCGACGAGCGACAGCATCGGCACGTCGTTGTGGCTGTCCGAGTAGGCGGTGCAGCGCTTGAGGTTGAGGCCCTCGCGGACCGCGAGGGCACGCACGGCGTGTGCCTTGCCGAGGCCGTGCAGGATGTCGCCGACCAGACGTCCGGTGAACATCCCGTCCTCGCTCTCGGCGACCGTGCCGAGGGCGCCGGTGAGGCCGAGGCGTTTCGCGATGACCTGCGCCAGTTCCACCGGGGTCGCGGTGACGAGCCACACCTGCTGTCCGGCGTCGAGGTGCATCTGCGCCAGCGCCCGGGTGCCGGGCCAGATCTTGTCGGCGATCACCTCGTCGTAGATCTCCTCACCGAGGCGGGCGAGTTCGGCCGTCGACCGTCCGGAGACGAACGACAGGGCCTTCTCCCGGCCGGAGGCGACGTCGTCGCTGCTCTCCTTGCCGGTGACGCGGAACTTGACCTGCTTCCACGCGAAGTCGAGGAGGTCGGACGTCTTCAGATACTTGCGGGCGGCGAGCCCGCGCGCGAAGTGGATGATCGAGGCGCCCTGGACCATCGTGTTGTCGACGTCGAAGAACGCGGCGGCCGTCAGGTCGAGGGGAACGTCGTGTTCGACCAGTTCGGTGTCCTCGCCGGACGCGACGTGAAGTGCGAGGGCCGCGTCGGCGCTCGCCTCACCTGCGACGTTGGCACGTACCTCGGCTTCGCTGGGTCCCAGCGGATTCCTGAACTGGCGTCGGCCCGGGAGGATGATCCCCGCCAGACCTGAACCGAAACCCGAGCCGTTCGGTAGTGATCGCGCAGGCACTCGCACCTCCCGTATCGCAGAAGCCTCTGGGAGCAGCCTATCCCCCGAATCGGGGACGGGGCGGGTGGATGGCCCCGCGGGGGGAACTGTGTGACGTTCATCTCCGAGCCGATTGGCGTCCGCGGACCCCGAAACGGCACAGTGACTCCACCGGAGGCGTCGAAAGGAAGTGGCGGGGCATGAGCACGGGTGGACACGAGGTGACGCTTCTCACGAGGGCGGGGTGCGGTGCGTGCGCGCCGGCCCGCGAGCGGTTGCTGGTTCTGTGCGAGGAGTTCGGGCTGGAACTGACGTGCATAGACGTCGACGCGGCGGCGGCCACGGACCCCGAAATCCGGGCCGAATTCGGCGACCGGTTGCCGGTGGTGTTGCTCGACGGACGTGAGCACAGTTACTGGGAGGTCGACGAAGAGCGCCTTCGCTCGGATTTACGCAAGTAAGGGAACCCTAAAAGTGGGATCGTCCGATGCCGTGCAGGTAGGACCGCATGTCGCGCAGTCGCAGCGACTTTGTGCATGGGTTCACAAGCAGTTACCGTGGTGTGAACAATTCCCCGGAGCATCGTGAAGAACGGCATCGAATGCCGGTCGGACGAGGAGCCAACGACGTGACCGAAACGCACCAGACGCATGGGTCTGTGGCCCCTGGCGTCACGGGGGCGGTCGGGCAGTCTGTGGTCGGGTCGCCGGCCCCCTCGGGCACCGGCGCGGCCCCGCTCGCCGAATCGCGGGACATCCCCCAGGCTACGGTGACGCGCCTCGCGACATACCTGCGGGTCCTCGGAGTGCTGACCGAACGCGGCACGATCATCGTCTCGAGCGAGGAACTCGCCGCCGCCTCCGGTGTCGGCTCCGCGAAGCTTCGCAAGGACCTTTCCTTCCTGGGCCCGAATGGTGTGCGGGGCGTCGGTTACGACGTGACGCGCCTGCGGGCCCGCATCGAGCGGGCGCTCGGCCTGGACCGCGGACACAAGGTGGTGCTCGTCGGCGTCGGGAACCTCGGCCAGGCGCTCGCCGGCTACGGCGGTTTCGGCCGGCGCGGGTTCTCCATGGTCGGACTGTTCGACAGCGACCCGGCGCGGGTCGGTGCGCCGGTGGGCGACCTCACCGTGCGGCACGTCGACGAACTCGAGCAGGCCTGCGCCGAACTCGAGGCCACCATCGGAGTCATCTCGACCCCCGACGAGGCGGCGCAGGAAGTCGCCGACCGTCTCGTGCGCGCCGGACTGCGCTGCATCCTCAGCTTCTCGCCCACCTCCCTCGACGTCCCCGATCACGTCGAGATGCGCCGCGTCGACCTCGCGGTCGAAATGCAGGTCCTGTCGTTCAACAGCGCACGCAACACGGAATCGGTACCCACCGCTCCCCGCGTCCGCATCGGACATTCGGCTGTCCCGTCCACCGCACCAAGAAACGGATCAGTGATCGCGCCGTGAGTGTTCTGCTTGTCGGGGTCTCGCACAGGACGGCCCCGGTGCCGGTTCTCGAGCGGGTGGCTGTCACCGACACCGATCGCCCGAAGTTGACGGACAAGCTTCTGGCGTCGTCGCACATCTCGGAGGCGATGATCGTCTCCACCTGCAACCGGGTGGAGATCTACGCCGTCGTCGATGCGTTCCACGGTGCGCTGGCCGAGGTCGGCGAACTGCTCGCCGACCATTCGGGGCTCGATCTGACCGATCTGCACCGGCACGCGTACGTCCGCTACAGCGAGGCTGCGGCGGAGCACCTGTTCGCCGTGGCCAGTGGTCTCGACTCGATGGTGATCGGCGAGCAGCAGATCCTGGGGCAGATCCGGACCGCGTACGCGTCCTCCGACGCCCAGCAGGCCGCGGGCCGCACGCTGCACGAACTCGCGCAGCAGGCGCTGCGCGTCGGCAAGCGGGTGCACTCGGAGACCGGTATCGACTCCGCGGGCGCGTCCGTCGTGTCCGTGGCCCTCGACCGCGCCGCCGGCATCGTCGGCGCAGGCGGACTGACCGGACGGACCGCAGTCGTGGTCGGCGCCGGATCGATGGGCGGATTGTCCGTCGCACACCTCACGCGTGCCGGGATCGGCCGCATCGTCGTCGTGAACCGCACCAAGGAGCGCGCCGAACACCTCGCCGACACGGCCCGGTCCAACGGCGTCGTGGCGGAGGCCCTCGACCTGGCCGAACTCGCGGACGCGATGGCCCAGGCGGATGTCCTCGTGACCTGTACCGGCGCGGTCGGCGCCGTCGTCACGCTCGCGGACACCCACCGCGCGCTGGCGCAGCCCGGCCGCGCTCCCGAACGCCCCCTCGTCATCTGCGACCTCGGACTGCCCCGCGACGTCGAACCCGCCGTGTCCGGTCTGCCCGGGGTCACCGTCCTCGACATGGAATCGCTGCAGCGCGATCCCGCCGCGGGCGCGGCCGCATCCGACGCCGACGCCGCCCGGACGATCGTCGCCGCCGAACTCGCCAACTACCTCGCAGGCCAGCGGCTGGCGGAGGTCACGCCGACCGTCACGGCCCTGCGCCAGCGCGCGGCGGACGTGGTCGAGGCGGAGCTCATGCGACTGGATTCGCGTCTGCCCGGACTCGACGATCCCGAGCGCGACGAGGTCGCCCGCACGGTGCGGCGAGTGGTCGACAAGCTCCTGCACGCGCCCACCGTCCGCGTGAAACAGCTCGCCTCCGCGCCCGGTGGCGACTCCTACGCCGCCGCTCTGCGCGAATTGTTCGAACTCAGCCCCGGATCCGTCGAGGCCGTAGCGAAGCCCACCGAACTCGGTGGCGCCGACCTGGGTGCCATCGACATCACCGACGGCTTCATCGCAGGCCAGGACCCGCGCCTGCGCCGCTTCGTCGGAGACGACAACCATGGGAAGGAATCGCAGGCATGAGCGCCGTCGGCACCCGTACGCTGCGGATCGGAACCCGTGGGAGTGAGCTCGCGACCACCCAGGCCGGAACCGTGCGCGACGCACTGATCTCGGCCGGGCACGACGCCGAACTCGTCATCATCAAGACCAAGGGCGACCAGTCCATGGAATCGGTGGAGAAGATCGGTGTCGGCGTCTTCACCGCCGAACTCCGGGAAGCGCTCGCCGACGGCCGGGTCGACGTGGCCGTCCACTCCTACAAGGACCTGCCGACCGCCCGCGACGAGCGGTTCACGATCGCGGCCATTCCGCCGCGCGAGGATCCCCGCGACGCGCTCGTGGCCCGCGACGGACTGGTCCTCGGTGAGCTGCCCGCCGGTTCGAAGGTCGGCACGTCCGCACCTCGGCGCACGTCGCAGTTGCGGGCGCTGGGCCTCGGCCTCGACATCCAGCCGCTGCGCGGCAACCTGCAGCGGCGCCTCGGCAAGGTCGAATCCGGTGAACTCGACGCCGTGATCCTGGCCCGGGCGGGCCTGGCGCGGATCGGGCGACTGGACCTGATCACCGAGTCCCTCGAACCGGTCCAGATGCTGCCCGCACCCGCGCAGGGCGCGCTCGCCGTCGAATGCCTGTCGGTGAACACGGCCCTCGTGGCGATCCTGTCCGAGCTCGACGACCCGAACAGCCGCGCCGCCGTCACGGCGGAACGTGCCTTGCTCGCGGAACTCGAGGCCGGTTGCACCGCGCCCGTCGGCGCCATCGCCGAGGTCGTCGAATCCCTCGACGACGACGGCCGCATCTTCGACGAACTGTCCGTCCGGGGCTGCGCCGCGGCCATCGACGGTTCCGACGTCATACGCACGGGGGCCGTGGGCTCCCCGGAGAACGCCGAAGAACTCGGCCGCTCCGTCGCGCGGGAGCTTCTCGAGCTCGGTGCGCGGGAGCTGATGAATGTCACCGAGGCCGGTGATGCCGATGTTTGATGTGCGAAGGCCGACTGATCGGCCGATCCGCTTCCTGTACCCATCTCGACACATGATCGCACTGGAGAATTACCGATGAGCCGAGTCCGTAAGAACACCCCCGGACGAATCCTGTTCGTGGGATCCGGACCGGGCGATCCGGCACTGCTCACCGTGCACGCACGGGACGTCCTTGCCGCAGCCACCCTCGCCTTCACCGACCCCGACGTCGACAAGGGCGTCACCGTTCTGGTGGGCACCGACCTGGGCGTCGACGCCGAGACCGGTGAGCCGCTCGCCGAGGTCCGTCCCGCACTGGGGGAGCCGGCGGAGGTCGCGAAGACCCTCGTCCACGAGGCGAGGAACGGCCACGACGTCGTGCGTCTGGTGTCCGGCGACCCGCTGACCACCGACTCCGTGATCGCCGAGGTCACCGCCGTCGCCCGCACCCAGGTGCAGTTCGAGGTCCTGCCGGGCCTGCCGTCCGCGTCCGCCGTCCCCTCCTACGCCGGTATGGCACTGGGGTCGGGACACACCGAGGCCGACGTCCGCGGCGAGGTCGACTGGGCAGCCCTGGCCGCCGCACCCGGACCGCTGGTCCTGCACGCCACGTCGGGTCACCTCGCCGAGACGGCGAGCGCCCTCGTCGAGCACGGTCTGGCCCCGCAGACCCCGGCCGCCATCACTGTCCGCGGCACCACCCGCCAGCAGCGCACGGTGGAAGCCACCCTCGCGACGCTGAACGAGGCCGGTTCGGAACTGGTCGGTTCGCTGGTCGTGACGGTCGGCAAGGTCGTCGCCCAGCGCAACAAGATGTCCTGGTGGGAGTCGCGCGCGCTGTACGGCTGGAAGGTCCTGGTGCCGCGCACCAAGGATCAAGCAGGCGAGATGAGCGACCGCCTCGTCACCCACGGCGCCATCCCGATCGAGGTGCCCACCATCGCCGTCGAGCCGCCCCGCAGCCCGGCACAGATGGAACGGTCCGTGAAGGGCCTCGTCGACGGCCGCTACCAGTGGGTGGTCTTCACCTCCACCAACGCGGTGCGTGCGGTGTGGGAGAAGTTCGAGGAGTTCGGGCTCGACGCCCGCGCGTTCTCCGGCGTCAAGATCGCCTGCATCGGCGAGGCCACCGCAGCCAAGGTGCGCTCGTTCGGAATCAACCCCGAACTCGTGCCGTCCGGTGAGCAGTCGAGCGAAGGCCTGCTGGCCGAATTCGCCCCGTACGACGATGTTTTCGACCCGGTCAACCGGGTTCTGCTGCCCCGCGCCGACATCGCCACCGAGACGCTCGCCGAGGGCCTGCGCGAACGCGGCTGGGAAATCGACGACGTCACCGCGTACCGCACCGTCCGGGCTGCGCCGCCGCCGGCCGAGACCCGCGAGATGATCAAGACCGGTGGGTTCGACGCCGTCTGCTTCACCTCGTCCTCGACGGTCCGCAACCTCGTCGGTATCGCCGGAAAGCCGCACGCGCGCACCCTCGTCGCCTGCATCGGTCCCAAGACCGCCGAGACGGCCATCGAGTTCGGTCTGCGCGTGGACGTGCAGCCGGAGACCGCTCAGGTCGGCCCGCTGGTGGAGGCTCTCGCAGAGCACGCCGCGCGCCTGCGCGCCGAGGGCGCACTGCCCCCGCCGCGCAAGAAGTCCCGCGCTCGGCGATAGGCGCTACGCGCCTGTGAGTGGTTGAGGAGTCCAGGGACTCGTCAACCACTCACAGGCCCGACGAAGGAGGGCATGTCCGTGTTTCCGACCCACCGCCCGCGACGGCTCCGCCGGACGCCGGCGCTTCGCCGGCTCGTGGCCGAGACTTCGCTCGAGCCACGGCATCTCGTGTTGCCGATGTTCGTCGCGGACGGGATCGACGAGCCTCGTGAGATCTCGTCGATGCCCGGCGTGTTCCAGCACACCCCCGACTCGCTGCGGCGGGCGGCCACGGAAGCGGCCGAGGCGGGGCTCGGCGGGCTCATGCTCTTCGGGGTGCCGCGTCCCGACGACAAGGATCCCGAGGGTTCGGGTGCGTCCGATCCGGACGGTATTCTGAACCGCGGATTGCGCTGGCTCGCAGACGAAGTCGGCGACGCGACGGTGATCATGGCGGACACCTGCCTGGACGAGTTCACCGACCATGGCCATTGCGGTGTTCTCGACGCGAACGGTGCGGTGGACAACGATCTCACGCTGCAGCGGTACGTCGACATGGCGGTCGCGCAGGCCGAGGCCGGTGCGCATCTGCTCGGGCCGAGCGGAATGATGGACGGCCAGGTCGGCGCCATCCGGAAGGCGCTCGACGGCGAGGGTTACACCGACGTCGGTCAGCTCGCGTACTCGGCGAAGTACGCCTCCGCGTTCTACGGGCCGTTCCGTGAGGCGGTCGGTTCGTCGTTGCAGGGCGATCGCCGTACGTACCAACAGGATTCGGCGAACCGCCGCGAATCGTTGCGTGAGGTGGACCTCGACGTCGACGAGGGTGCCGACATGGTGATGGTGAAGCCGGCGATGTCGTACCTGGACATCCTGCGCGAGACGGCGGACCGCTCGCCGGTGCCCGTTGCGGCGTATCAGATCTCGGGTGAGTACTCGATGATCACGGCCGCCGCGCAGAACGGCTGGATCGACAGGGACGCCGCGATCCTCGAATCGCTCACCAGCATCCGCCGCGCGGGCGCCGACGTCGTGCTGACCTACTGGGCGACCGAAGCGGCGGGCTGGTTGTGATCGCCTCGCAGGCGGATACGGTGGTGCCATGACCCAGCAGTGGCCACCGACACCGCCGCACCAGGCCCCGCATCAGCAGAGCCCGTCCCCGCACAATTTCCCGTACCCCCCGCCGGTGCCGCAGCCGAAGCCCGAACGTCCGGCACCGGTCGACGTCGGCACCGCGGCCCAGTTGCTGTGGGTGGTGGCCGTGCTCGGTCTGGTCCAGGCGCTGGCCGCGATGGTTCTCGTGGTGGGGGAGAAGTCGACGTTCGTCGACGAACTGATGAAGAACCCCAGCTTCACGTCCGGCGAGGTCGATATGACCCGCGACGGTGTGGAGAAGCTGTTCTACGTGGGTATCGGGTTCACGGTCGTCCTCATTCTGATCCTCACCGGGCTTTTCGTCCTGTTCGTGCACTTCATGCGGAAGGGCCGGAACTGGGCCAGGATGCTGATCACCATCGCGTGCGTGATGATGGTGGTGTGGACGATCCCGGTGCTCTTCGGTATCGGATCGGACGGAAGCGCTTCCGCGCTCGCACTCGGCGGCGTGCAGATCCTGCAGGCCGTGGTGGCAGTCGGCGCCGTCGTGCTGATGCACCGGAAGGATTCCAACAGCTACTTCCTGAGGTTGCCACCCTCCGCCGAGTAGCTTCGATTTGCTCGTGAAATATAAAGATGTACCGTGAAGTACGTCACAAGGGTAGAACGGCAGACTTCATTTCGACCGAAGGACTTTTCTCCATGCGCGCTGACGATCGAGCACACGGGTCTCGCAAAGAAGCAATGATGTTCGCGATCATCGTGGCCTTCGTGCTACTGACTCTGTTGCTCGTCGTGATCCCCGGCGTGCTGTCCTGACGAGCCCCACGTATTCCTCGCGGACCGCGATGTCGCAGGATGAGCGTGTGAGCGAAACTGCCGTCCTGTTCAGTGAGCCGGGCGCCCGCTGGCGGATGCTGGCGTTCGGTCCGGTGTTCTGCCTGATCGCCTTGATCATCGAACTTCTGACCGGCCCTGTGGTGCACTGGTTCGCGCTGTCGCTGTTCGCGGTGCTGCTCAGCGGGTTCGTCTACGTGCAGGTGGTGGCCGCGCGCAGGCATGCGAGCGTCGAACTCACGACGTCGTCGTTGCGGCAGGGCACCGAAGACCTGCCGATCACTGAGATTCTGAAGATCATGCCCCCCGCCGACCCCGAGTCGTACGAGCAGCAGCCGTGGGAAACCGCCCGGAGTCTGGGCGAACTGTCCGCGGTTCCGCGACGCCGGAAGGGCATCGGACTGCGACTGCGGGGCGGCGCCCTCGTGCAGGCGTGGGCGAAGGACGAGGTGGCACTGCGCGCGCAACTCGAATCGCTGCTCGCGAATTCGGCGGGAGGATCTTCCGAATGAACCGCCGGACCGTGACGGCGGCAGCGGAGTGGCTCGGCGCCGTGGTCGCCCTCGCCGTCGCAGTGTGGTGCTGGATCCACGCCCGGGTCACGTCGGAATTCGGTCCCGTCGCGCCGGGTGCGCCCTCGTTCGAGGGCACCGCGTATTCGGGGTCGTGGATCGCCGTCGCCGCCGCACTGGTGGCGGTCGCCGGACTGCTGGTGATCGATTCGGTGCGCCGGCTACGACCCGGCCCGGCGGGCGAACCCGCCGAGCCGGCCCCGTCACCGGAAGATCTGGGTCTTGCGGACGGTGTCGGTCCCGGGACCGTCGAGCATCGCGGAGCCGAGTAGCGCCTCGGGAACCCCGAGCCCCTCGATGAGCGTCTTCGCGTGCGGCCGCAACGACCGGCACCGCTCGTTGATTCCCCTCTGCACCGCCTTCGACCGCTCCACCGACAGTTGCCGGTGTTCCATGAACCACGCCTTGTCCTCCTCGATCACGCTCAGCGCGTAGAGGTCGCAGACATCGCTCAGCAGGTCGCGGGCCTCGTCGTCCTCGCACTCGTCGATGCCGGCGACGAACGCCTCGAGCACGATCCGGTCGATGTGAGCCTGCGCGGCGTGCAGCACATGATCCTGCACGAAATTGAAGGCGTCGAACGGGTTCTCCTCGCGCTTCTGCGCACCCTGCAGGCGGCGGGCGGCGGTCGACAGCAGGTACTGCTCCCGATCCTCGAACATCGTGAGCTGGGTGCCGCGGTTGAAGAGGCTGCCGTCCTCCTCGTTGTCCTGCCTCGTGTCGAGGATCGTCTGGATGATCTGCTGTGCGGCGGTGCGCTTCTTGACGACGTCGGAGACCGTCGTGGCCGCGAACCGCATCCATTCGACGGGGCTCATGCCGCGCACCTCGTCCGCATACGACGTGAGCAGTTCCTTGGCCACCAGCTGAGTCAGGACGTGGTTGTCGCCCTCGAACGTGGTGAACACGTCGGTGTCCGCCTTCAGCGCCGTGAGCCGGTTCTCGGCCATGTACCCGGCGCCGCCGCACGCTTCCCGGGCCTCCTGGATCGCGCGGGTGGCGTGCCAGGTGTTCGCCACCTTGAGCCCGGCGGCGCGGCCCTCGAGTTCGCGCTGTTCCTGGGGGTCGGCGTCGTCACGGCTCTGGATCTCGTGCATCGTGGCGACGAGTTCGTTCTGGGCGAATTGCAGTGCGTAGGAGCGTGCGATCAGCGGGAACAGCCTGCGCTGGTGCACGAGATAGTCCATGAGCAGCACTTCGTCCTCGGCCTGAGGCGCGTTGAACTGCCTGCGCTGCAAGGCATAACGGGTCGCGATCGACAGCGCGACACGGGCGGCGGCGCCCGCGGACCCGCCGACGGTGACGCGTCCGCGCACGAGAGTGCCCACCATCGTGAAGAAGCGGCGGTTCGCGTTGTCGATCGGTGATGTGTACGTGCCGTCCGGCTCGACATCGGCGTACTTGTTGAGTAGGTTCTCCCGCGGAATTCTCACCTGGTCGAACGTGATCCGGCCGTTGTCGACCCCGGGGAGGCCACCCTTGTAGCCGCAGTCCGACGTGTGGACGCCGGGGAGGTCGTTGCCCTCCTCGTCCCGGATCGGCACCACGAAGCAGTGCACGCCCCGGGACTCGCCGCCCGTGATCAACTGCGCGAACACCGCGGCCGTCGTCGCGTGCTGCGCCGCGCCGCCGATGTAATCCTTGCGCGAGGACGGTGTGGGGGAGTGGACGACGAATTCGGCTGTCTCCGGGTCGTACGTGGCGGTGGTCTCGAGCGCCTGCACGTCGCTGCCGTGACCCGTCTCCGTCATCGCGAAACAACCCAGCAGATCCAGGTCGACGAGACGCTTCACGTACGCCTCGTGATGGCGCGCCGTGCCGAGATTCTCGATCGCGCCGCCGAAAAGTCCCCACTGCACGCCGGCCTTGACCATCAGCGACAGGTCGGACATCGCCAGCATCTCGATGCTCGTGACGGCGGCGCCGGCGTCACCGGTGCCACCATGGTCTTTCGCGAATCCGGCGGCCGCGTAGCCGTTGCTCGCGAGCACGCGCAACTGTGCCAGCGCCTTGGCGCGGGCCTCGTCGAGGTCGGGGGTGTAGTGCGGGGCGAAGTCGGGGGCGCCGGACAATTCCGCCCTGACGCGCTCGCGTACCTCCCGCCAGCGTCCGTCGA
This sequence comes from Rhodococcus sp. P4_B6, assembly GCF_056402215.1. Classification (NCBI taxonomy): domain Bacteria; kingdom Bacillati; phylum Actinomycetota; class Actinomycetes; order Mycobacteriales; family Nocardiaceae; genus Rhodococcus; species Rhodococcus sp. P4_B6. The sequence goes on from NZ_JBFUHV010000010.1 coordinate 68,202, forward strand.
GTGTGCTTCTCAAGTGGTCAGCTGTGGTGGCCATGACTCGACAGTAGCCGTCGCTGTGAGGCGCGCGGCGTCGGTCGCGGAACCGGCGATACCGATACCGCCGAGAAGCATTCTTGCTCTAAGCATCTGCGGTCGCCTAGGAGTGGGACACCTCCGATGTCGCACCCTTCAACCTGTACAACGTGATCTGGCGGATCCAGCACTGGATTCGCAGCGGCATCCGCGACTGACCGGGACGGTATCGGGTACTCCCGTGCGGTGAGCTTTTCCCACGCACTACGGTCCGCCGTCACAGGTGCAGGCGCTCGGTGGGCCTCCGCGCCGAGTGGCACCGCACGCCACCCGATCAGCATCACCACGGCGTCGGTGTCACTCGAGGAACAGCATCGGCGACGGGTGCGGAAGTACCTGGTCGTGGCGTCCGGCAGGACTTTCGCATTCCTGCTGTCGGCGGTGGTCTACGGAGTCACCGGCAACCCGTGGGCGGCTGTGGCGATCATCAGTGTGTCGCTTCCGCTGCCGTGGTTCGTCGCCCTGATCGTCGACGACTTGCCGCCGTGGGAGAAGGACGAGTCTCACGATAGTGGGTGAGGCGTGTGACCGCGGCGATCACCAGAAACGACTGTCGGGCCCACCCTTGAAGGGGCCGACCACCCGATCGGTGATCCAGCCGCCGTAGAACCCTCCCGCCTGGGGTCGCGCCCGCTCGCCGTCGACGAAACAGCCGTCCATCGGTCCGGGCGTGACCGCCACGTGCCCGAGAAGGAGGTCGTAGCCGGCAACCGGCCGCGGATAGTGCCACGCCGCACGCTCGGCGACGTGTCCGCCCGCGACGACGTCGAAATAGTCCGCCCGCCCCTTCCACTCGCACACCGTGCTCCCGGCGACCGGACGCAGGACGCCGTCGGCGAAGCACGACCGCGGCAGGTAGTACGTCGGCGGGTGGCTCGTCTCGAGCACTCGCAACGGGGTGCGGGTGCGCGCGACGAGTTGTCCGCCGAACCACACCTCCACCAGCTCGTCGCTCCGCCGGACCGCGGGCGGTCGCGGGTAGTCCCACACCGACTCCTGTCCCGGACCGACGGGGTCCGGCACCGGACGGCCGCTCGTCACGGGAGGTCCGCCGACGTGATCACAGCGCGGCCAGGTATCGCACCGGGTCGCGCCAGAACGCGGTGATCACGTCGGCGAGGGTGGCCGGATCCGCGATCAGTGGTGTGACGTGGCCGGCGCCGTCCACCGCGGTGGCCGCGCCGTGCGGCAAAGTCGCCGCGGCGGCACGTGCCTGCTCGAGGGAGATCATCGTGTCTGCGCGGGGGACGATCATCAGCGTCGGTGCACCGATCCGGGGGAGAAGCGGGTCCAGCCCCTCGCGGTGCAGCATGATCGACTGCATCGCCTCGTGCATGCCACGCCGCGGCGCCTGCCGGAAGGTCCGGGAGACGGCCTGGAACTGCTGCGGGTGCGTCCGTGAAAGCTCTTTGCCGAGAAGGACGTTCATCACCGCGGTCGTGAGCGGTGGAATCGGCCCGGCGATGCGGTAGGCCCACACCATCGGCACGATCCTGGCGCGTTCCCGTCGGGTGAGGGCTTGGGTCGGTGTCCCGATCGTCACGACGGTGCGGCACCGGTCGGGACTGTGGGCGGCCGCGACGAGTCCGACGTGTCCACCCCAGGCGTTGCCCACCCAGTCGACGGGTTCGATGATGTCGAGCGCGTCGAGGACGGCGACGGCCGCCGCGGCGCACTCCTCCAGCGTGAACCGTCGCTGCACGGCGGTGCTCTCCCCGTGGCCGGGTCCGTCGATCGAGATCAGCCGCCGATCCGCGACCAGGTGGCTGCGCAGGGGAGCCCACGTCGTCGAGTCGACGAAAAGGCTGTGCCAGAGCACGGTCGGCGGTCCGCTGCCGGTGACGTGGACGGCGAGGTTCCCGACGCTCGTCGGGATCGTGCGGGTGATCGTTCGTGTGTCCATGGGATGCCCCAGATGAGTGACGTCTCGAGAATTGCTTCGGAAACCGAAACTTCGGTAACCGTAGTATTCTCCTGTGTCATGGAACGGTCAAGAGGTCTGCCGACCGATCGGCCGGCGGTGGGACAGTTGCTGGTCCGTCTGCTGCACGAGTTCCGCCGGGAGTTGAGCGAACCCATGGCGGAGCGCGGGTACGGCGACATCCGGCCACCGCATCTGCAGATCTTCGGCAACATCGGCTGGGACGGGCGGCGGCTGACCGAGATCGCCGCCCGGGCCGAACTGAGTCTGTCCGCCGCGTCCGAACTGATCAACGATCTCGAGGAACTCGGGTACGTCGAGCGGGTGCCGGACACGCGGGATCGGCGGGCGAAACTCGTCGTCCCGACCACGCGGGGGCGGCAGGCGCTGCAGGACGCCGCGATACGGGTCGCCGAGATCGAGCGCCACTGGGGCGGCCTCGTCGGCCACGACCGTTTCGACGACGCCTGCTACCTGCTTAGTGCACTGCTGGACGAGCTGGGTTCCGAGGACCCCTAGGCGCGCGGTGGTGGGACCGCGGCGCGGACCAGCTGGTCGTGCCGCAGCGCGATCTGGGTCTGCGTCGCGATGACCGTCGACGAACGAAGGACGTTGTGCCCGTCGACGATCGAGTTGATCACCCGCTGCAGGTCGGCRTGGGTGCGGGCCACCACCCGGACCAGGACGTCGCCGGCGCCGGTGATCGTGTGCGCTTCCAGCACTTCGGGAATGGCGGTCAGATGCTCGACGACGGCGGCGTGTCCGTTGCCCTGGGCGATCTCGAGGGTGGCGAACGCGACCACGGGAAACCCCAGCGCCTCCGGGTCGAGGGTCGGTGCCGAACTGGTGATCACGCCGGTGCGTTCGAGCCGGTCGAGTCGCGCCTGAACCGTGCCGCGCGCCACCCCCAGGCGTCGCGACGCCTCCAGCACGCCGACCTTCGGCTCGGCATGGAGCAGGTCGAGCAGTGCGGCGTCGAGTTGATCGATGTTCATGGCGTCCCTGGTCAATATGTAGGGTCGATCCGTATTTTGATCCAGCATTCTGTACAGAGTGAACAGCGTCAAGAAGCACCGTTGCGCAGCGGTGTGTGCTGGATCACAGTGAAGTATGACTATCGCCGACATCCGCCTGACGCCGCACGAAGTGGCCGCACACCTGGAGACCGACGAGCTCCGGCAGCTGGTCGGGCTCGTCGAACACGACGACACCGCGGACCCGTTTCCCGTGGTCGCGATGGACGCCGTCGTGTTCGTGTGCGGCAATGCGACGCAGAGCATGCAGTACTTCGTCTCCACCTGGGGCATGACCCTCGTCGCCTATGCCGGGCCGGAGACCGGGCAGCGCTCGCACAAGTCGTTCGTCCTCGAATCCGGAACGGCGCGGTTCGTGCTGCACGGCGCCGTGGACCCGAAGAGCCCGCTCGCCGACCACCACCGGGCCCATGGCGACGGCGTGGTGGACCTGGCCATGGAGGTGCTCGACGTCGACCGCTGCATCGCACACGCACGCTCCCAGGGGGCCACCATCCTCGAGGAACCACGAGACGTCACCGATCAGCACGGCACCGTGCGGCTCGCGGCGATCGCCACCTACGGCAGCACCCGGCACACCCTCGTCGACCGCAGCCGGTACGACGGCCCCTACCTACCGGGATTCGTCTCGCGCTCGAGCGGTTACGCGGCGCGGCCGGGGAAACCGGCTCGCCTGTTCCAGGCGCTCGACCATGCGGTCGGCAACGTCGAGATGGGCCGGATGGATCACTGGGTGCGGTTCTACAACCGGGTCATGGGATTCACGAACRTGGCCGAATTCGTCGGCGACGACATCGCCACCGAGTACTCGGCGCTCATGTCGAAGGTCGTGGCGAACGGCAACCACCGGGTGAAGTTCCCGCTCAACGAACCGGCGGTGGGGAAGAAGAAGTCGCAGATCGACGAATACCTCGAGTTCTACGGTGAGCCGGGCTGCCAGCATCTTGCCCTCGCCACCGGCGACATCCTCGCGACCGTCGACGCGCTGCGGGCTGAGGGCGTCGAGTTCCTGGCCACCCCCGACGCCTATTACGAGGATCCGCAACTCCGAGCCCGCATCGGCACGGTGCGGGTGCCGGTGGGGGAACTGCAGAAACGCGGAATCCTCGTCGACCGCGACGAGGACGGGTACCTCCTGCAGGTCTTCACCAAACCGCTCGGCGACCGGCCGACGGTGTTCTTCGAGGTGATCGAACGGCACGGATCGCTGGGGTTCGGGGCGGGTAACTTCCGGGCCCTCTTCGAATCCATCGAGCGCGAACAGGCGGCCCGCGGCAATCTGTGAGCTCCGGTCGGCACGCGGTGCATCATCGACGGATGGCGATGATGGCGATGATGGCGATGCGGGCGATGTTCGCCTCGCTCGTCCCGGAACGTCCCGGCGCGACGGATCGGGCAGAGTGATCCTGGCCACCCACTACACCCTGTCGTTGGCAAATTCGACAGAACTGGGACACTGGAGGCCGTGACTGTTTCCTCCGGTGACCCCGACGTGCACGCTTCCCGCTCCGCCCAGCTCTTCGAGAGGGCTGATCTGGTCATTCCCGGCGGTGTCAACTCCCCGGTGCGGGCGTTCCACTCGGTCGGCGGCACCCCGCGGTTCATCAGGGAAGCGTCCGGCTACACGCTCACCGACGTCGACGGCAACGACTACGTCGACCTCATCTGCTCCTGGGGACCGATGATCCTCGGGCACGCGCACCCCGCCGTCGTCGAGGCCGTGCAGAAGGCGGCCACCACCGGCCTGTCGTTCGGCGCGCCCACCGAGGGCGAGATCGAACTGGCCGAGGAGATCGTCCGCCGCGTCGCACCGGTGGAGAAGGTGCGTTTGGTCAACTCCGGCACCGAGGCCACCATGAGCGCCGTCCGCCTCGCCCGCGGATTCACCGGCCGGACCAAGGTCCTCAAGTTCTCCGGCTGCTACCACGGACACGTCGACGCGCTGCTCGCCGACGCCGGCTCGGGTCTGGCCACGTTCGGCCTCCCCACGTCGCCCGGCGTGACGGGCGCGCAGGCCGAGGACACCATCGTCGTGCCCTACAACGATCTCGACGCCGTCGCCCAGGCGTTCGCCGCGAACGAGGGCCAGATCGCGTGCGTCATCACCGAGGCCGCCGCGGGCAACATGGGCGCGGTGGCGCCGCAGCCCGGATTCAACGAGGGCCTGCGCAAGCTGACCCGCGACAACGGCGCACTGCTCATCATGGACGAGGTGATGACCGGATTCCGGGTCAGCTCCGCCGGCTGGTTCGGGCTCGACGGCGTCGCCGGCGACCTCTACACGTTCGGCAAGGTGATGAGCGGTGGTCTGCCCGCCGCCGCGTTCGGTGGCCGCGCCGACGTCATGGCCCACCTCGCCCCCGCGGGACCCGTCTACCAGGCAGGCACCCTGTCCGGGAACCCGGTCGCCGTCGCCGCCGGGCTCGCCAGCCTGCGCGCCGCGGACCAGGGTGTGTACGACGCCCTCGAACGCAACAGCGCCACCCTGCGGACGCTGCTGTCCGACGCACTGACCGCGGCGAGCGTGCCGCACCGCGTGCAGACCGCGGGCACCATGCTCAGCGTGTTCTTCAGCGAAGACCCGGTCACCAACTACGCCGAGGCCAAGGCCGCCCAGACCTGGCGCTTCCCGGCCTTCTTCCACGGACTGCTCTCTCGCGGGGTGTACCCGCCGCCGAGCGCGTTCGAGGCGTGGTTCGTCTCCGCCGCCATGGACGACAGAGCGTTCTCGATCATCGCCGACGCCCTGCCGCACGCCGCGAAGGCCGCCGCCGCGGCCGTCCAGCCCTGACGAGTCTTCCCCTCCGGGGGCCGGCGGCCCCGCCGCCGACACCCACCTGACCTCCCGCCCCGACCCGAGGAACCGCAACGTGACCGAAGCCGATCATCCCGACCACACACAGACCCGCACCATCGTGCACGTGCTCCGGCACGGCGAGGTGCACAACCCGCGAGGGATCCTCTACGGCAGGCTCCCCGGGTTCCGGCTGTCGGTGACGGGTGAGGCGCAGGCCCGCGCGGTGGCGTCGGTGCTGGCCAAGCACGACATCACGCACGTGGTGTCCTCACCGCTGCAGCGGGCGCAGGAGACGGCCGCCCCGATCGCCGACGCACACGGCGTCGACATCGCGACGGACGAGAACCTCATCGAGGCCGGCAACGAATTCGAGGGACTCAAGGTCTCCGTCGGCGACGGCGCGCTGTCCCGTCCCCGGCACTGGTGGAAACTGCGCGACCCGTTCACACCGTCCTGGGGCGAGCCGTACCTGCAGATCGCGCACCGCATGCTGGCCGCCGTCAACACCGCCCGCGTGTCGGCGGTCGGACACGAGGCCGTCGTCGTCAGCCACCAACTCCCCGTCTGGACCCTCCGCCGGTTCCTGCAGGGGGAGCGGCTGTGGCACGATCCGCGCCACCGGCAGTGCGGTCTCGCGTCGCTGACGTCGCTCGTCTACGAGGGCGACACCCTCATCGACATCGTGTACTCGGAGCCCGCGGGCGCGTCGGATCCGAGGGTGACCGGGGCATGAACCGAGGGCGCTTCGCCGGGCTTCTCGCGGTGATCTGTACGGCCGCGGCGTCGCTGTCGGCGTGTGCGTCCGGCGACGACGCCGTGGCCCAGGGCGGCACGTTCGACTTCGTGTCGCCGGGCGGTCAGACGGAGATCTTCTACGACCCGCCTGCCGACCGCGGCACCATCGGCACGGTGTCCGGACCCGATCTGATGACCGAGGGTAAGACCACCTCGATCGACGATTTCGAAGGTCAGGTCGTGGTCCTCAACGTGTGGGGGCAGTGGTGCGGCCCGTGCCGGGGTGAGGCGAACGACCTCGAGCAGGTGTACGAGGAGACCAAGGACCAGGGCGTGTCGTTCCTCGGGATCAACGTGCGGGACAACCAGCAGGACAAGGCGCAGGACTTCGTGATCGACAACAAGGTGTCGTACCCGTCGATCTACGACCCCGCCATGCGGACGATGATCGCGCTGGGCCAGAACTACCCCACGAGCGTCATCCCCACCACGATCGTGCTCGACCGGGAACACCGCGTGGCCGCGGTGTTCCTGAAGGAACTGCTCGTCGAGGACCTGAAGCCGGTGGTCGAACGGGTGGCACAGGAATCGTGAACACCAGCACTGCCCTTCTCGCCGGCGGCGTCGGCGACGCCTTCCAGTCCACCGCGGCCACCGGGCCGCTGCTGCTCGCGCTCGGCGCGTGCGTCCTCGCCGGTCTGGTGTCGTTCGCGTCGCCGTGCGTCGTGCCGCTCGTCCCCGGTTACCTGTCCTACCTCGCGGGTGTCGTCGGTGCGGACGCCCCGGCCGTCACCGCTGAGGAAGCAGCCACCCGGACGAAGACCGTGTCGGACGGACGGTTGCGGGTCGCGGGCGCCGCGGCCCTGTTCGTCGCCGGTTTCACTGTGGTGTTCGTGCTGGCCACCGCGTCGGTGTTCGGTGCCATCTCGGCCCTCGCGATCAACCGCGACGTCCTGATGCGGGTCGGCGGAGTGGTCACCATCGCCATGGGCCTGGTGTTCATCGGTCTGATCCCGGCCCTGCAGCGCGACACCCGGCTCGAGCCGCGGCGCATCTCCAGCCTGGCCGGGGCCCCGCTGCTCGGTGCCGTCTTCGCGCTGGGCTGGACGCCGTGCCTCGGACCGACCCTGGCGGGCGTCATCTCCCTCGCCGCGGGCACCGACGGTGCCACCGCGGCCCGCGGAGTGGCCCTGATCGTCGCGTACTGCCTCGGCCTCGGGTTGCCGTTCGTGATCCTCGCGCTCGGCTCGTCCCGCGCGCTGCGCGGCGTCGGCTGGCTGCGCCGCAACGCGCGCACGATTCAAATCTTCGGCGGAATCATGCTGGTGGCCGTGGGTATCGCCCTCGTCACCGGCGCGTGGGACCAGTTCGTCGGCTGGGTTCGCGACGCCTTTATCTCGGAAGTGACCCTGCCGATATGAGCGACACCCAGACCTCCGAGGCCCCGGAAGCGGCACCGGTGCCCCGTCAATCGTTGCCGGGCCGCGCGTTCGCGCTGGTCCGCAACACGTGGCGCGGCCTCACGTCCATGCGCACGGCGCTGGTGCTGCTGTTCCTGCTCGCCCTCGCCGCGATCCCGGGCGCGCTGCTGCCGCAGCGCAGCCTCAACGCAGGCAAGGTCGACGAGTACATCGCGAACCGGCCGACCCTCGGTCCGTGGATGGACAAGCTCGAACTGTTCGACGTGTTCGGCAGTTTCTGGTTCACCGCGATCTACGTCCTGCTCTTCATCTCCCTCGTCGGCTGCATCCTGCCCCGCTGCGTCGACCACGCCAAGGCGCTGCGCACCCGTCCGGTGCCCGCCCCGCGGAACCTCGCGCGACTGCCGCACCACCACGAGGACCGGGTCGACGAGACACCGGAGGAACTCGCCGCGCGCATCCGCACCCACCTGAAGGGGTGGCGGGTCGAGACCCGCGCGGGCGGGGAACGGGCCGCCCACGATGGCGAGATCACCATCTCCGCGGAGAAGGGCTACTTCCGCGAACTCGGCAACCTCGTCTTCCACCTGTCGCTCGTCGCGCTGCTCGTCGCGATCGCCGTCGGCAAGCTGTTCGGCTACGAGGGCAACGTGATCGTCGTCGCCAACGACGGTCCGGGGTTCTGCACCACGTCGCCTGCGGTGTTCGACTCGTTCAAGGCGGGCAACACCCAGGACGGCACCGGCATGACGCCGCTGTGCATCAAGGTGAAGGACTTCGCCGCCGACTACCTCGACAGCGGTCAGGCCGAGATGTTCACGTCCAACATCGCCTACCAGGCCGGCGACGACCTCGAGACGAACACCTGGCGGGACGGGCAGTTGCAGGTGAACCATCCGCTGCGCGTCGAGGGTGACCGCGTCTACCTTCAGGGACACGGGTACGCGCCGACGTTCACCGTCACGTTCCCGAACGGGGAAACCCGCACCGAGACGCTGCAGTGGCGTCCCGACGACGCGACGACGTTCCTGAGCAGCGGCGCGATGCGGTTCGACCCGCCCGGCGGCATGTACACCGACACCGACGAGCGCCGGAAGAACCAGATCGCGATCGAGGGGCTGTTCGCCCCGACCGCGCTGCTGCACGGCAACCTGCTGGCGTCGAGTTTCCCGGCGATGAACGACCCGGCCGTCGCCATCGACATCTACAAGGGCGACACCGGCCTCGACACCGGCAACCCGCAGTCGCTGTTCTCGCTCAACACGGAACTGATCAACCAGGGCCGGCTCGTGAAGCAGGACCGGGTGAATCTGAAGCCGGGGGAGAGTTCGACCCTGTCCGACGGCACCCAGGTACGGTTCGACGGCGCCGTGGACTTCGTGAACCTGCAGGTGTCGCACGACCCGGCGCAGCAGTGGGTGCTGGTGTCGGCCCTGACGATGATGGCGGGACTGCTCGTCTCACTGCTGGTCAAGCGCCGCCGGATCTGGGCCCGCATCTACCCCGCGGACGCCGCCGAGCCGCGGCCACGACGTACTGTAGTAGAGCTTGGTGGACTCGCCCGGACCGATCAGGCCGGCTGGGGCGACGAGTTCGGCCGGCTCTGCACCCGTCTGCTCACGGACGACACGAAGCCTGACGCGCAGGAGAGCCAACGATGACGACCAACGAGACACTGGCGCAATACAGCGACTGGGCCTTCCGATCAGCCTTCACCGTGCTGGTGCTGGCGCTCGTGCTGCTCATCGTGCAGTACGCGTCCACCCGTGCGCAGGCCGTGCAGGACCGGGAACTCGTGTCGGCCGGATCCGGCGCTCGCCCGTCCGAAGCGCCCGACGTCCCCGGTCGGGTGGTCGAGCAGCCGAAGAAGCCCCTGTCCGAGCGTTTCGGCGGCATGGGCGCCGCCGTGCTCGTCGTCGGCACGGTACTGATCTTCGCGTCGATCGTGCTGCGCGGATTCGCGACCGAGCGGTTCCCGCTCGGCAACATGTACGAGTTCGTGACCATGGCCTGCGCCGCCGCGCTCGTCGTCGGTCTCGCACTGCTGTCGAAGCCGGCGTACCGGTCGATGTGGGTGTTCCTGCTCGTTCCCGTCCTGATCCTGATGTTCCTCGCCGCCACCGTGCTGTACGCGGACGCGGCACCCGTGGTGCCCGCGCTGCGGTCGTACTGGCTGCCGATCCACGTCACCATCGTGAGTGTCGGTTCCGGTGTGTTCCTCGTGTCGGGCATCGCGAGCCTGTTGTTCCTGCTGCGCATGCGGTACCCGCACGGCGAGGAGGGGACGAGCGTGTTCGCGCGGATCGCGGAGCGGTTGCCGGACGCGCAGACACTGGACCGCCTGGCATACAAGACCACCATCATCGGGTTCCCGCTGTTCGGTGCCGGAGTCATCCTCGGCGCGATCTGGGCCGAGGCCGCGTGGGGCCGATTCTGGGGCTGGGACCCCAAGGAGACGGTGTCGTTCATCGCCTGGGTGATCTACGCCGCCTACCTGCACGCCCGCGCGACGTCCGGATGGCGCGACACCAAGGCCGCATGGATCAACGTGGCGGGCTTCGTCGCAATGCTGTTCAACCTGTTCATCATCAACATGGTGGTGTCGGGATTGCACTCGTACGCGGGCCTGAACTGACGGTCGCCACCGACTGATATCCTTCCGCCGCGACGTCTCCGACCGGTGAGATCCGGTGGGGACGATGGAGACTTCACGAGGGGGACGTTCAGCCATGTCCGAAAACAACTCCGGCATGTGGGAGCCGGTACGGCCTGCATCGAATCCGCCCGCGGACGACACCGGATCGACCGTCGCCTGGAACGCCGCGCGGCAGGCCCCGTACGTTCAGCCGCAGGGTCCCAATCCGTTCGCACAGCCCGCCGCCCAGGCCCCCGCCGCCGCACCCGTGCGGCCGCAGACCCAGGCCCCCGCCCCGCAGCAGGCGCCGGCTGCCCCCGCCGTACCGCAGGCTCAGGCACCCCAGCCGGCGGCGTTCACGCCCCCGCAGCAGCCGCCGGTCCAGCACACACCCCCGCCGCAGCCGGGTGCGTTCGCGCCTCAGCAGCCCGCGAATCGTCCGCACAACACGAACGCCGATCAGCAGTACGCGGTGTCCGCCCGTGACCTGTCGACGTCGCTGCTCCTCAAGCAGGTCAAGCCCGCCCCCACCACCGGGTGGCGCAAGGCGCTGTACCAACTGTCCGGCCGCTACATCAACGTCGGGAACAGCGCGAAGGAACAGCGGCGGATCGAGCTGACCAAGCAGGTCAACCAGCCGCTGCAGGGGTGCTACAAGATCGCGCTGCTCAGCCTCAAGGGCGGAGTCGGCAAGACCACGACCACCGCGACCCTCGGCTCTACGTTCGCATCACTGCGCGGCGACCGCGTCATCGCCGTCGACGCCAACCCCGACCGCGGCACGCTGAGTCAGAAGATTCCGCTCGAGACCCCCGCGACGGTGCGGAACCTGCTGCGCGACGAGAAGAGCATCGAAAAGTACAGCGACGTCCGCAGTTACACGTCGCAGAGCCGGCACCGGCTCGAGGTGCTCGCATCCGACAGCGACCCGGCCGTCTCGGAGGCGTTCAGCGCCGACGACTACTCGCGGACCGTCACGATGCTCGAGAAGTTCTACAGCATCGTCCTCACCGACTGCGGCACCGGACTGATGCACTCCGCGATGCAGACCATCCTCGAAGAGGCCGACGCACTCGTGGTGGTCAGTTCGGGATCCGTCGACGGCGCCCGAAGCGCCTCCGCCACACTCGACTGGCTTGACGCCCACGGATACCGCGAACTCGTGGCCCGGTCGGTGGCCGTCGTCAATGCGGTGCGCCCCAGGTCGGGCAAGGTGGATCTGCCGAAGGTCGTCGAGCACTTCGAGCAGCGATGCCGCCTCGTGCGGCTGATTCCGTTCGACCCGCACCTCGAAGAGGGCGCCGAGATCGAACTCGAGCGGCTGCGTCCGAAGACGCGCAACGCACTCCTCGAACTGGCCGCCGCGGTGGCCTCCGACTTCCCGGCGTCGAGTTTCGCGCTACAGGACCGTCGCTGAGGCAGTGACGCCGATGGTGCCGGCCCAACCGGCACCACGGCTGTTTCTCATCCGGCCGGGTCCGCCGGACCGGCATCGGGTTCGTCGGACTTCTTCCGACGCGTCTCCCGATCCACCTTCCACAGGAAATCCGGATCGTCGTCCGGTCCCTGCACCCGCGTGCTCAGCACGGGCCTCGTATTCGGGCCGAACGCCTTCCACATCAGGACCGCCACTGTCACGAGCCCGATGAGTGCCAACAGATAGATCACCGCGCACCTCCTTACACCGCTCGAGGGTAGCCGGTATTCCTCGAGCGTAGCCGCGTCGGCAGCAGAGGGCACCTACCCGGTCGCAGGGCGTCCGGGCAGTGCGGTGTTACTCGGCGAACCTCAGGGTCGGCCCGCCTACAGCGTCAGGGTCGGGCCCGCCTGCAGCGTCAGGGTCGGGCCCGCCTGCAGCGTCAGGGTCGGCCCGCCTGCAGCGTCAGGGTCGGCCCGCCTCCGTCGTGAGGGAGCGGAGCAGCTGCATGACCTCGGCCTCGCGGAAGCGGCGGTGCCCGCCGGGGGTGCGCAGCGATCCGAGCCGCCCCGCGTGCGCCCAACGCGTCACGGTCTTCGGATCGACATGGAACAGGGCAGCCACCTGGCCCGGGGTCATGAGGGCTTCGTTGGATCCGCTGAATCCGGGTCCGTTGTAGGTGGGTGCGCTCATCGACGATCCTCCACTGCTTTCGACTGGTCTGTGCTGAAGCCGGCCGCTGTTGCGACTGATCTCGGTCATCGTGACATCCGAGACCCCGGGTACTCGAACGATCTAATGTTGGTAAAGGGGAGGTAATAGACAAATCGGATAAGTCGGACGTGTGAGGAGCCCCCTCGGCGGTGGGTAACCTGGGACCGTGAGCGAGTCATCCGAGAAGCCAGAAGACCAGGTCGAGCCCGCGAATTCGAGCGCGAAAGCGAAGCAGGACGGGCGGGTGACCAAGGGGCAGCTGGCGCGCGACGTCGCGATCTATTCGATCGCCCGGCTGCTGCTGGTCGTCGTCATCGGCGCCATCATCCTCGGGGTGGCCGCACTCGTCGGGGTCGCCGTTCCGTTGCTCGTCGCCGCGATCTTCGCGGTCCTCATCGCGCTCCCGCTGTCGCTGCTGCTGTTCGCGAAACTCCGTAAGCGGGTCAACGAGGGGATCGCCACATTCGACGCGCAGCGCCGCGCGGACCAGGCCGACCTGCGTGCCCGGCTCCGCGGTGAGGGCACATCCCGGTGACGGTCGACGACTGCGTCGTCATCGACCGGAGCTTGCCGCGCGACTGGGTCGACAACGCTGTCCGCCTCATCGACGCGGACGCGCAGCGCAGCGCCGACACGCACCTGCTGCGGTACCCGCTGCCCGTCGACTGGGGTGTGCAGCTCTATCTGAAGGACGAGTCGACCCACATCACGGGCAGCCTCAAGCACAGGCTGGCCCGGTCGCTGTTCCTGTACGCGATCTGCAACGGCTGGATCACCGAGGGAACGACGGTCATCGAGGCGTCGTCGGGATCGACGGCCGTCAGTGAGGCGTACTTCGCGAAGATGCTCGGGCTCGACTTCGTGGCCGTCGTGCCGCGCAGCACGAGCGGCGCGAAGATTGCCCTCATCGAGGCGCAGGGCGGTCGCTGCCACTTCATCGACCACCCGCCGGAGATCTACAGCGAGGCCCGTCGGCTCGCCGCGGAGACGAACGGTCACTTCATGGACCAGTTCACGCACGCGGAACGGGCCACCGACTGGCGCGGCAACAACAACATCGCCGAGTCGATCTACCAGCAGATGATTCAGGAAGAGCACCCGGTGCCGGAGTGGCTCGTCATGAGCGCCGGGACCGGCGGCACCAGCGCGACGCTGGGCCGGTACATCCGGTACCGCAGGCACGCGACCCGCCTTCTCGTCGTGGACCCCGAGAACTCCGCGTTCTTCGGCGGCTACGAGAGCAACTCCTGCGAATACGCGACAGGAATGCCCTCGCGGATCGAGGGCATCGGCCGGCCGCGGGTGGAGCCGTCCTTCGTCGGGCAGGTCATCGACCGCATGATGCGGGTGCCCGACGCCGCGTCCATCGCGACGGCCCGGCACGCCAGTTCGGTGCTGGGCCGCCGGGTCGGCGGGTCGACGGGCACGAACTTGTGGGGCGCGTTCACCGTCGTCGCGGAGATGCTCGCGGCCGGACGGTCCGGCAGTGTCGTCACCGTCCTGTGCGACGGCGGCGAACGGTACGCCGACACCTACTTCGACGACGACTGGGTGGCAGGCGAGGGCATCGACCTCTCAGGCCCGACCGTGGTGCTCGACCGGTTCGCGGCGACCGGGGAGTGGCCCGGTCAGCCCGGCTGAGGCGCGGTGGCGGCGGTGCGCACCGGTGCGGTCACCGCGCGGGACATCGTGACCCGCGGCCACGCGGCGAGACCGTGCCGGGCCTCGTCGTCGCGGATGCGTGACAGGCCCGGAGTGAGGTCGGTCTCCGGCAGGGGGCGAAAACCCAGCCGCTCGTAATATGGGGCGTTCCACGGGACGTCGACGAACGTGGTGAGAGTGAGGGCGGGCAGTCCGCGGACGGCCGCCCACGACGAGATCTCGTCGAGCAGCAGGGCGCCGAGGCCCTGGCGGGCGTGGCCGGGGTGGACCGAAACCTGCTCGATGTGCGCGCCGCCGTCGACGACGGCGACGAGTGCGTAGGCGACCGGGGCATCGTCTGCGTCGACCGCGACCCAGATGCATTCCAGCTGGAGGTATTCGGTCAGCTCGTCGAGTGAGAACGGGGGATCGTCGGCGACGGCGTCCATGCCGATGTCGCGGAACGGCGCACCCGCCGCGATTTCGATGTCTTGCAGAGCGGGCAGGTCGGTGGAAATGGCCGGGCGGATCACAGGTCTTTTGTACCCGAAATCGTGCTGTTCGCACAGTTTCCCTGCACTTCCCAATACCTACTCCTCCGTAGGCTACGCAACCGTAGGTTGGTAGCCTGGCGTGAGGACGACGGAGCGGGGATACGCATGAACAAGCCCGAGGTGACTCTCGAGAACTACGAAGCGGTGTACGCGTACTACCGCGACCACCGGCAGAATCGGGTGCTCGCCAAGCTGGCGTACGCGTCGCTGTATGCGAAGTACCGGCCGCGGATCGTCTACGCGGACGACGCGAAGGCGCAGCTCGCCGGGCTGGTGAAGTCCGGCAGGGTGCTGATCGTCGCCGCCAATCACGTGACCCACAGCGATCAGTACACGCTGGCGGCGACGGCCTGGAACACGCCGTTGCGCCGCGCGATCGGACGCACCCGGGTGCTCGCGAAAGACGAATTGTTCGTCGACCCCGACCTGCACAAGAAGGTCGACATGATGGGCGGTATCCCGGTGTTCCGCAGTAAGAACTACGGGCTCCGGGCGGTCGCCGATGCGGGCAGGCTCATGATGGACATCTCCGCCGAGCGGCTCTGTCGCGGTGACAACCTGGCGATCTTTCCCGAGGGCACGTGCAACGAGGACGATCCGACCCGGCTGCAGCACATCAACAGCGGCATCGGTCACATCGCGAAACGTGCGGCGGACCGCGGAGTCTCGCCCGTGCTGCTGTCCATTGGCATCAGTTACGGGCCGGACGCCCACGGGCCCGACCCCGAGAACGTGAAGTCGGCCAGCGTGTTCGTGTCGGAGCCGGTATTCGACCTTCCGGCGAAACCGATGGACATCGCGCACGTCGTGCAGAAGGACCTGCAGATCGCCGTCGACGGGGCAGTCGCCGCGTACTGACGGCCTTCCCGAAATCTGTCAATCAGGGTTGACACCCGGTCGGTGTCAACCTAAATTGACATGCATGACCGAAGCAACCACGCTCGCCGCAGCGGCGGGCAGCCCCGACCCCGCCGAGGGGTTGCGGGCCGTGCGTGCGCTGCGGCGTCTCCTCGAACGGCTCGAGGCCATCCAGGTCGCCAACGCCCGCGCCCAGGGCTGGTCCTGGCAGGCGATCGCCGACTCCCTCGAGGTGAGCAGGCAGGCCGTCCACCAGAAACACAACCGGAGAGGAAGGTAACGGCGCATGTTCGAACGATTCTCGACGGACGCCCGGGCCGTGGTGATCGGCGCGCAACAGGAAGCGCGCGACGTGAAGTCACCGCAGATYGGGCCCGAACACCTCGTGCTCGCCCTGCTGTCCGTGAAAACCGAACCCGTCCACGGCATCCTCGCCGACGCCGGCATCGAGGAGGACACCGCGCGATCAACCGTCGCGGCCCACGGCACCGCCCTGAGCGACGCCGACGCGGAAGCACTCGAATCGATCGGGATCGACCTCGACGCCGTGCGGCAGAGTCTCGAGCAGAACTTCGGCAAGGGCGTGCTCGATCCGGAACAGCCCTCGGAGAAGCGCGGCTGGTTCGGCCGGAAGTCGGGACACATCGGGTTCACCCGCGACGCGAAGAAGGCGATCGAACTCTCACTGCGGGAGACGCTGGCGCGCAAGGACGATCACATCGGCGCCGAGCACATCTTCCTCGGGGTGCTGCGCGTCGCCGAGGGCACGACGAAGGAGATCCTCGAGGTCCGGGTCGGGGTCGGCGAACTCCGCCGCCGCGTGCACGCGGCGCTCGACGACCGCGCTGCCTGACCGGTCGCCCGGTTCCCGTTTGTCCAATCGGTGTGCCAGCATGCACGCATGACCTTCTTGGTACGCCTCGTCATCAACGCGTTCGCGATCTGGCTGGCGGCAGCCTGGGTGTCGGGTATCGACATCTCCAGTTCGGGCAACGGAACCGGCTGGGACATCGTGGTGCTGCTCGGCATCGCGCTGGTGTTCACCGTCGTCAACATCTTCGTCAAGCCGCTGGTGAAGTTGCTGTCGCTGCCGCTGCTGATCCTGACGCTCGGCCTGTTCACCCTGGTGATCAACGCCCTGATGCTGCTGCTCACCGCCTGGCTGAGCTCCCAGACCGAGTACGGCCTGACCGTCGACGGCTTCTGGACGGCCGTGTGGGGCGGCCTGATCATCTCGATCGTCAACTTCGTCCTCGGCATCCTGCTGCCGGACGGCGACTGACGCGGAGGCTCAGGCGGCCGACAGTGCCACGGCCGTGGCGGCGCCCCAGATCAGCATCGCCAGCCCCGAATCCCGCAGCGCGGGAATCAGAGCGAGACCCAGGCCGCCCGAGCGGACGGGGGCGTTCGCCCGGACGGCGAGGGGCAGCGCGAGCAGTCCGACGAGCGCCCACGGAGTGCGCAGCACCAGGACCAGGGTCACGACGAACGGGACCGTCAGCGTGACCAGGTGCAGGATGCGGGTACGCGAGTCGCCGAGCCGGACGGCGAGCGTGCGTTTGCCGGATTCGGTGTCGGTGGGAATGTCCCGCAGATTGTTGGCGACGAGAACCGCGCTCGAGAACGACCCGACGGCGACCGCGGACACCACACCGGCCCAATCGATCGTCTCGGCCTGCACGTACTGGGTGCCCAGGACGGCGACGAGACCGAAGAACACGAAGACGGCGACCTCGCCGAAGCCGCTGTACCCGTACGGCTTCTTGCCGCCCGTGTAGAACCAGGCGCCCACGATGCACAGGGCGCCGATCAGTACGAGCCACCACGCGGTGGTGACCGCGAGGACGAGGCCGGCCACCGCGGCGACCGCGAAGCAAGCGATGGCCGCCGCCTTCACCGCCGACGGTTTCACCAGCTTGGACCCGACGAGCCGCAGCGGTCCGACGCGCTCGTCGTCGGTGCCGCGAATCCCGTCCGAGTAGTCGTTGGCGAAATTGACTCCCACGATCAACGCGAGAGAGACCACCAGTGCCAGTACCGCCTTCCACCACACCGCGCCGCCGAGCGATGCCGCGGCGCCGGTGCCCACGAGCACCGGGGCGATCGCGTTCGGGAGGGTGCGCGGACGAGCGCCTTCGATCCATTGAGCAGCCGTTGCCATGCACCGATCTTTGCACCGAGCGAGAAGGCGCCCGCACCCACACCGAACTTCGAGAAGTTCGCGTCCGCTCGGTGCAATACCATCGAACGCGGTGGACCAGCAGATGAGCGTGGACGAGACGGTGGCACCGGCAAGCGCACCGATCCAGGTCGCCTTGTTGGGTGAGGTATCGACGCGGCGATCGGGCGCGCTCGCACCGCTCCCCGGCACCCGCGCGCGCAGCCTGCTCGTTGCCCTCGCCCGCGAGCCCGGCCGGAGCCGGTCCGCGCAGGCTCTCATCGACGAAGTGTGGGGCGAGGATCCGCCGCGGTCCCCGATGAACGCGCTGCACACGCAGGTCTCCCGGCTGCGGGCGGCGTTGCCGGATGGGGCGCTGGAGATCGGCCCGGCCGGATACCGGCTGGCGGTATCGCGGGACGCCGTCGACCTGACCCGCGCGGAGGACGTGGCCCGCCGACTACAGGGCCGGGGTCACGTCGGCGGCGCCGGGCCGGACGAGATCCGCGACGCGCTCGCGCTGTGGCGGGGCGACCCGGGCGCCGACCTGCCCGAGGGTGCGGCCGCAACGGAACTCGCAGCGGACGCCGCGGTGATCCGGGGCCGGCTCGAGGCCGCGGACCGGGCGGCGCTGGTGGAGGCGGGAGACTGGGCGACCGCTCTGCCGAAGGCGCAGGCCCACGTGGCCGCGGAACCCCTCGACGAGCGGGCGCACGCCGACCTCATGCGCGTGCTCGCCGGGCTCGGGCGTGACAACGAGGCGCTGGATGTGTTCGCGACCTTCCGCAGGCGGCTGGTGGATCGGCTGGGGGCAGACCCGTCGCCCGCCCTCGTCGCCCTGCACGCCGAGATCCTGCGCGGCGACGGCGCACCCGAGTCGGACGGCAGGCGCCCCGCGGCGCCGGACCGCACGGCGATCGGCCTCCGGGCAGCACCGAACGCCTTGCTGGGGCGTGACATCGACGTGGTGGAGATCGAGGGACTGCTCACGTCCTCGCGTGTCGTGACCATCCTCGGACCGGGCGGTGCGGGCAAGACCCGGCTCGCGCACGAACTGGGTGCGCGGGCCGCCGCGCGGACGTCCGTGGCCCTGGTGGAACTCGCGTCGTTGCGCAGCAGTGAGGACGTCGTCGCGGCGATCAGCAGCACCCTCGGTCTCAGCGAAATCGACATCGCGCCGGGACGGCTCACCCTCGGCCGCATCCATTCCGCGCGGGAAAAGCTCCGGGAAGCGCTGTCGGCGGGGCCGATGCTCCTGATTCTCGACAACTGCGAGCACGTCGTCGGGGCCTGCTCCGAGATCGTGGCCGATCTGGTGGCCGCAGGCGATCAGCTGACCGTCCTCGCGACCAGCCGATCACCGCTCATGCTCGCATCCGAGGCGGTGTACCCACTGCCGCCGCTGGCGATCGACGACGCCGATGCGCCCGCCGTGCAATTGTTCACGGCCCGGGCCCGCGCCGTACGGCCCACGGCGCGTCTCGACCCGGAGACCGTGCGCAGTGTCTGCCGCACCCTCGACGGCCTTCCGCTCGCAATCGAACTGGCCGCCGCGCGGGTACGCAGCATGAGCGTCGAGGACATCGGACGAAGGCTTGAGCACCGGTTCGCGCTGCTGCGCTCACACGACCCGACGTCGCCCGAACGGCACCGCACCCTGCACGCCGTCATCGATTGGAGCTGGCAGCTTCTGGGCGAGCAGCAGCAGATCGCGCTGCGCAGACTCTGCCGGTTCCCGGCCGGTTTCACCCTCGACGCCGCCCGGACGATCGCGGAGTGGGACGGCGTCGATGATGTCGTGGAGGCTGTCGAGGGCCTCGTGAATCAATCCCTGCTGTCCGTGTCCGAGACGTCGGACACGCTGCGCTACTACATGCTCGAGACGGTGCGGGAATACGGCGAGGAGCGACTCGCCGAGGCTGCCGAGGAGCCGGAAGTGTTTGCCCGCCAGCGAGTGTGGGCACACGCGTTCGCGTCGGAGGCGCTGGTGCGGTGCCGTGCCGACCAGGTCGCGCTCGCCGACGACATCGACGCCGACCACGACAACTTCCTCGCCGTGCTCCGGTGGGCTGTGGAACGCGGCGACGCCGAGACGGTTGCGATCGTGTTCCCGGTGCTCGGTGGCCTGTGGGCCATCCGGGGCGCGCACTCGGAGGTGATGAACTGGACGCCGCGGATCCTCGCGGCAACGGAAGACGCGGATCTGAGTGACGTCGACTCGGAATTGGTGGCGTACACGTTCCTGCTCGCGGCGATGCATCTGGTGTTCGGCGGTCAGGCCCGCACCCTCGCCCGCACCCGGACGCGATTGCGGCACCTCCTCTGCGGGCGCGCCGATCTGCCGCCGGTCTCGTCCTTCGCGGTGACGGTCATCCTGTCTCTGGGTTCGGGGCGGCGGCACGCCAGGGCGGTCGCGGAAGGGGTGCGCTCGCACGATCGGGAAACCCATGCGGCGGCGCTGGCAGCACGAGCCAGCATGCGTGAGAACCTCGGCGATTTCCGGGGTGCCGTGCGCGACGCGCAGGCCGTCTCCGAACTGTGCGCCGCGATCGGTGACGTGTGGGGCACGGCGATGGCGGCACAGTTCCTCGGCTCGCTGTACAGCCAGTCCGGACGATACCGGGACGCGGTGGGGCTCTATCAGGTCGCGGTCGAGAAGTTGCGGAAACTGGGCGCGCAGGAGGAGGCGAATCAGCTGTGGGGTTTCCAGGCCTCCGCGCTGATCGCGGACGGCGACGTGGAGGCGGGCCGGAAGGTGCTGGCCGAGACTCTGCTCGAGCATCGCGGTCCCGGCGCGGGGACCGACGACCAGCAGGACGAATGGCGGATAGCCGCCATCGGCAGTCTCGCGGAAGCCGATCTGGCGGACGGCGACGTCGAACGGGGGCTCGCCCGGTACCGGGAGGCGCTGGACCTGATGTACCCCCGGATCACGGCCGCGCCCTACGCCGATCCGTACGGACTCGTGCTGACGGCCTCGGTGGTGTCCGCCCACGTGCTGCACGGCCGGTCCGAGATGATGGTGGACGTCGTTCCGCAACTCGCGGAGTGGGCACGGTCCCGGCTGGGTGTGGGCGCATATCCGGATCTGCCGGTCACCGGCGCCGTCGCGGCGGGCATCGGATGTTTCGAGATCGCGCGCGGTGATTCCGACCGCGGTCTCGCGCTGCTGGCACTGTCCGTCCCGGCGCGCGCCCGGCAGGACAGCGTCTCGCTGCAACACCACCGGCACGTCGCGTTCGCACTCGAGAACGTCGAGGCGGACCACTGGACGTCGGCGCAGGCGAGGTTCGGCACCTGGTCACGTCGTGCGGTGCACACCGAGATTCTGGATGTGCTCGCCGCCGTGAGTCGCGACCTCGCGTCAGGCGGGCACCCGGCCGCCGACCCGCGCCGCGCCGGAACGTAGGAGGTCGGTCAGCTCCGGGTCGTCGACCGCCAGCCGTCCCGTCTTCCCGATCGCCGCGAGGCAACCGGTCACCGCGTTCTGCGCGTCGTGCACCGGGACGGCGACAGCGCTGCGGCCGACGCGCACCTCGTCGACCTCGCGGGCCGAACCGGTGTGCCGGACGGCGTCGAGTTCGGTCCGCAGCGCGCCGAAGTCGGTGATGGTCGACGACGTCACCCTGCGCAGGCTCRGCGGCACCAGTTCGGGACGGGACGCGAGGAGGACCTTGCCGATGGCGGACGCGTGCAGGTGCGCGGCGATCGTGTTCTCGCCGCTGAGTTCGTGGTCGGGATCCCGGTCGATCAGTCGCACCCGGCTGCCCGCGAACGATGCCAGATGGATCCCGAAACGCACCTGCTCCCGCAGTTCCTCGAGCACGGCGTGGTGGTCGACCGGGTCCGGCGCCGCATCCGCCCCCGCCAGCTGCCGGGTCCTGCGGCCCAGCGCGAACCCGGACAGATCGGCGATCCGCACCAGATAGCCGTCGGCGGTCAAAAGATTGAGCAGCCGGTACGCCGTGGCCTGGGGGATCCCCGCGTGTGCGGCGATGTCTCTCGCCGTCGCCCCGGACCCGAGCTGAGCCACGGCCTCCAGCAGGGCGAGTGCCTTCTGCACGGCGCGTGGTTCGTGGCCCGCGATCTCCCCGGCTCGGGCGCCCATCACCGGGACCCGGGAGTGCGTCCAGCCGCCGTCAACGCGAGGTTCCCGGCGGCATCGGTCGCGTACACCCCGGCCCCCGGCAGCACGTCGTCCGTCTCGGCGGTGTCGAACACCCCCATCGACCGTAGACTCGCCGGGTGGCGCCACCGCAGGTACAACTGCCACGCCGAACCCGACAGCAACAGGGCCAGCACCACGGCGGGGACCATCGAGAATCCGTGGGCCACGTTCACGAACAGCATGTAGGCCAGGACGATTCCGCCGGCGGCGCTGCCTGCGACTCCCGCCGCCAGGACGAGCGGGGTGTGCTCCCCGATCCGGCTGAGGAACCGCACCGACGCCACGGCCACCAGCACGTACGCCGCGACCACCGCAGTCCTGGCGATCAACTGCACGTGAGAAAATCCGGTCGATTTCCCGACGATGCTGAACGTCGCGGCACCCGCACACACGGCGCACACGATGACCGCCAGCGCCGCGTACGGGGTGCGGTGGCTGCGGTGCACCCGGGCGAACAGACGCGGGACTACCCGTTCGATGCCCATCGAATACAGCAGGCGCGACGCGGCATTCGACGACGCCATCGCCGACGCCAGCCACGACGTGCCCAACCCGAGGTTCAGGGCGATCACCACGGCCGGGTCGACACCGGTAGCGGTGCCGTGGAGGTACGCGTTCACCAGGGTGTCGGCGCGACCGGACCAGGCGGCCCACGCCGAGAAGATGAACAGGCCGCCGCAGATCATCGGAGTGAGCATCACGGTGCGGGTCACCGTGGCGAGCGGGCGCTTGGCCTCCGGGCCGAAGAACGTGGCACTCTCGAAGCCGGCCAGCGCGAACACCGCGGCCAGAGTCATGAGCAGCGGTCCGTACGCGGAATCGGACGGCGGCACCGTTGCGTGCTGGCCGCCCGCGCCGGTCACGATCATCAGACCGGCGATGAACAGCAACGAGCACGATTCGACGGCGAGGATCGCGAGAGCCGCGAACCGCACCCCACGGACCAGGCAGCCGAGGATCACGATCGCGATCCCGGCGTACACGAGAAGGCGCTCGGTGGGCCCGCGCAACTCCACCCCGAAGAAGCCGAGCGTCGCGATCACGGCTTGGCCGCCGTGATACAGCGTCATCACCGCACTGCCCACGTACTTGGTCAGCATCGCGACGCCCGCCGTCAGCGCGGCCCGGGTGCCGAGGCCCTGGAACACGAAACTGTAGAGACCGCCCGCGGCCGCCATGCGCCGCGTGAACTGCGAGACGCACACCGCGATCAGGGACACCACCACCGTCGCGACGACGATCGTAATCAGACCGCTGAGCAGCATCTGGTGGGTGAACATGGTGACGGGAAGCACCACCATCGACACCGCAGGCGCCGTCGTCGCCACCGATTGGGCGAGAACCTCGACGCCCGACAGTTGTCGCCTGCCTAGCGCACGCAACGGCGACAGGGCCGCACGTGCGGGCTCGCCGGTGGCGAATGAACGCGCGATGGCGTCGGAAAGGGCTGACATGCGCGTGAAACTAGCCGGGTCGTGTTGCCGAAAAGTTTCGGTTTCGGGTCGAACTGCGACTCGGGAGTGAGAACGGCACACACCCGTTCTCGCTCGCCGGCCTCAGACTGTTTCGCCGCCGACAACTTCCCGACTCGCTTGCCTCCCAGGATGAATCCGGACACGTGACCCGGGTCGCCGGGCGCAAGAATGGGAGCGCGAATTGGCATTCACACGTAGATCTTTCATGAAGGGCCTCGGGGCCACTGGGGGCGCAGGACTCGCGTACGGCGCGATGTCGACGCTCGGGCTCGCACCGTCGACCGCCGCGCCCGCCCGCACCTTCCAGTCGCTCGCGGCCGGCGACCTCATCGGCAAGGTGAAGGGCAGCCACTCCGTGGTCGTGCTCGGCGGCGGCCCCGCCGGACTGTGTTCGGCATTCGAACTGCAGAAGGCCGGATACACGGTGACGGTCCTCGAGGCCCGCACCCGGCCCGGCGGCCGCGTCTGGACCGCCCGGGGCGGCACCGAGGAGACCGACCTGAACGGCGAGACCCAGAAGTGCACGTTCTCGGACGGCCACTTCTACAACGTCGGCGCCACCCGCATCCCGCAGAGCCACATCACACTCGACTACTGCCGCGAACTCGGCGTCGAGATCCAGGGCTTCGGCAACCAGAACGCCAACACGTTCGTGAACTACGCGAGCGACACGTCCCTGTCGGGACAGTCCGTCACCTACCGGGCGGCGAAGGCCGACACGTTCGGCTACATGTCCGAACTGCTGAAGAAGGCCACCGATCAGGGCGCCCTGGACCAGGTACTGACCCGGGAGGACAAGGACGCGCTGTCGGAATTCCTCAGCGACTTCGGCGACCTGTCCGACGACGGCCGCTACCTCGGATCATCCCGTCGCGGTTACGATTCCGAGCCCGGAGCCGGCCTGAACTTCGGCACCGAAAAGAAGCCGTTCGCGATGCAGGAAGTGATCCGCAGCGGCATCGGCCGCAACTTCAGCTTCGACTTCGGCTACGACCAGGCGATGATGATGTTCACCCCGGTCGGCGGGATGGACCGGATCTACTACGCGTTCCAGGACCGGATCGGCACCGACAACATCGTCTTCGGCGCCGAGGTCACGTCGATGAAGAACGTGTCCGGCGGTGTCACGGTCGAATACACCGCAGGCGGCGCGAAGAAGTCGATCACCGCCGACTACGCGATCTGCACGATCCCGCCGCACTTCGTCGGCCGACTGCAGAACAACCTGCCCGCCGACGTGCTCACCGCGCTGAAGGCGGCGAAACCGTCGTCGTCGGGAAAGCTCGGCATCGAGTACTCGCGCCGGTGGTGGGAGACGGAAGAGCGCATCTACGGCGGCGCGTCCAACACGGACAAGGACATCTCGCAGATCATGTTCCCGTACGACCACTACAACTCCGACCGGGGTGTGGTCGTCGCCTACTACAGCAGCGGCAAGCGGCAGGAGGCGTTCGAGTCGCTCACTCACCGCCAGCGGCTCGCCAAGGCGATCGCGGAGGGCTCGGAGATCCACGGCGAGAAGTACACCCGCGACATCTCCTCGTCGTTCTCGGGGAGCTGGCGCCGCACCAAGTACTCCGAGAGTGCCTGGGCCAACTGGGCGGGCAGCGGCGGCTCGCACGGCGGGGCGGCCACTCCCGAATACGAGAAGCTGCTCGAACCCGTCGACAAGATCTACTTCGCCGGCGACCACCTGTCCAACGCCATCGCCTGGCAACACGGCGCGCTGACATCCGCCCGCGGCGTCGTCACCCACATCCACGAGCGCGTCGCCCAGGAAGCCTGACCCATTCCCCCTAACCAGGAGTTGTGCACTGTGAAGTCTTTTCGTACCAAGGCCGTGACCGCCGCACTCGCCGCATCCGCTCTGATCGCCGGGGCGACGTCGTGCTCCTCCGAAGAGGCGGCGGCTGAGGCACCTGGCAGCACGTTCGTCTCCAAGTCCGTTCTCGAAGCCGGGGAGGCGAATCCGATGATCGCGCAGGGTGTCGCGATCGGCGGCGGCACCGCCGTCTACAAATCGAGCGGCATCGGCCCGGGCGCGTCCAACAAGGCCGCACCCGAGGGCACCCCCGAGTCGTACATCGACACCGACGTGTTCTCCGGCGGCGCACTCCCGGCCGGAGTCACCATCACCGAAGCGCAGGGCATCAACGCGCTGAAGCGGATTCGCGACAATCTCGAGGCACAGGGACTGACGCTCGAGGACGTCGTGACCATGCGGGTGTTCCTCGACAACGCCCCCGGCACCGACCGCGCCGACTACGCCGGCTGGAACCGCGCCTACCGGCAGTTCTTCGCGAACACCAACCTCGACACCGGCGACACTGAACTCGTCCCGCTCGGCACCGCCGAACCGGCCGCCCCGATGGAGCGGAACTCCGCACGGCCCAGCCGGTTCGCGCTCGAGGTCGCGAGCCTGCCCGCCGCCGGCTGGCTCGTCGAGGTCGAGGTGGACGCCGTGTACCCCGACGGTGAGGAGCCGCAGTAGTGGGGGCGCTGAGCCCGAGCCACTGGGCGATCATCGCGGTGGTGCTTGTGGTGCTGTTCGGGTCGAAGAAGCTCCCGGACGCCGCCCGCGGCCTGGGACGGTCGATGCGGATCCTCAAGACCGAGGTGGGGGAGTTGCAAGCGGACGCCCCCGAACTGGAGAAATAGGCGAAGCGAGCCGGTGGACCCCGCGTCCACCGGCTCGCTTCGTTCTCGAGGTGTCAGGCCTTACGCATGTAGGTACGGACCGTCAGCGGTGCCATGATCGCGACGATCACGGCGGCGCCGAGCAGCGACCACACGACGTGCACACCGAAGTGGCCGTCGTTGACGAGTTCCCGCACCGCGGTCACGACGTGAGACACGGGGTTGACGTTCACGAACGCCTGCATCCAGCCCGGCATCGTGTCGGCAGGCACGAACGCGTTGGACATGAACGTCAGCGGGAACAGGATCAGCATCGAAATGCCCTGCACCGAGGACGCTTTGCTCATGAGGACGCCCATCAGCGCGAAGATCCAGCTGATCGAGAAGGCGCAGACGACGACGAGCACACCGGCCGACACCACCCCGACGACGCCGCCGCCCGGCCGGTACCCCATCGCGATACCGACAGTGAACGTGATGGTCGTGGCGATGCCGTACCGCACGACGTCGGCGAGGAGAGCGCCGGACAGCGGCGCGATGCGGGCGATCGGCAGCGACTTGAAGCGGTCGAAGACGCCCTTGTCCATGTCTTCCCGCAACTGGGTGCCGGTCACGATCGACGTGGTGATCACCGTCTGAACCAGGATGCCCGGGATGATGATCGGCAGATACGACGCCACGTCGCCGGAGATGGCGCCACCGAAGATGTACGTGAACATCAACGTGAAGATGATCGGCTGGACGACGACGTCGAACAGTTGCTCCGGGTTGTGCTTGATCTTGAGTAGTCCCCGGTACGCCATGGTCAGCGTGTTGGCGACGGACTGTTCGAGGCTGATCCGGTTCCGGGCCTCCGGAATCGGTTGCGGGCCCGCGTGTGCGCGGGATTCGAGGGCGGTGGTCATGCGACGCTCCGTTCGGTATCGGCGTCGGCGGCAGTGTCTTCTGCGCCGTGGCCGGTGATGGTCAGGAAGACCTCGTCGAGACTCGGCTTCTGGACGGTGATCTCGTCGACGGCGATCCCGTGGTCGCGCAACCGGATCAGGAGTTCCACGGTGAGCGACGGATCGGTCATCGGTGCGGTGAGGCGGCCGATCTCCGGTGTGATCGCCACATCCACGCCGAGGGTGTGTGCGATCACCGAACGCGCGTCGTCGATCTGTCCGCGATCGGCCAGGGTCAACTGCAGCGACGAGACGCCGACGGACGCCTTCAACTCGTCGGCCGTGCCGTCCGCGATCACCTTCCCGCGGTCGATGACGGCGATCCGATCCGCCAGCTGGTCCGCCTCGTCGAGGTACTGCGTGGTCAGCAGCACCGTCGACCCGTCCGCGACCAGCCGGCGGATGGTGTCCCACATCTGGGCACGAGTCCGCGGGTCCAGGCCCGTCGTCGGCTCGTCGAGGAACAACAGCGGCGGATGGGCGATCAGGCTGGCCGCCAGGTCCAGGCGCCGTCGCATGCCGCCCGAGAAATTCTTCAGCGGCTTCGTCGCCGCCTCGGTGAGGTCGAACTCCTCGAGCAGTTCCGTGCACTTGCGTCGTGCGTCGCCCCGGCTCAGGCCGAGCAACCGGGCGAAGATCACCAGATTCTCGACCGCCGACAGGTCCTCGTCGACGGACGCATACTGGCCCGTGACACCGACCAGCGAGCGCACCGCGTTCGGTTCACGCACCACGTCGTGGCCGAAGATCCGGGCCTCGCCGCCGTCCGGGCGCAACAAGGTCGCAAGCATCCGCACCGTGGTGGTCTTGCCCGCGCCGTTCGGGCCGAGCACTCCGTACACCGACCCGGTCGGCACGGACAGGCTCACGCCGTCGACGGCGCGCTGGCGGCCGAAGAGCTTCACGAGGCCGTCGGCCTCGATGGCTGGGGGAGTTGCAGTGAGGTTCATGCCGTAGACGATGCASCCCCCCACTTGCAGCGGGCTTGCACGCCTCTTGCACGGGCTCACGAGGGTTGTTGTCCTGCGGATTCACAGGCATTCGCCGGAATCAGCCGCAATTGCGGGGGCATCTGACGAATCGGTGTGCGGATGTGGAATTCCACAGCCCCTCGGTTATCCACAGGCCGACTGTTTCCCCTGGTCGGAGGCGGCGACCGGCGTCGAGCTCGGGGCACGATGCTCGATATGAGAGCACAGGACCTGATCTTTCGCCGTCATGCACTGGCCGACGGAATGACCGACCCGGAACTGCGTCGCGCCAGGACGACGGGACAACTGGTTTCCGTGGCTGCGGGCGCCTACCTGGACAGCGACCACTCGGCAGCACTGGACCCGGGCGGGATGCACCGCGCACGGGTCGCGGCGGCCGTGGTGGCGCACGGTGGTGGGATCGTGGTCAGCCATGCGTCCGCCGCCGTCTTCCACGGACTCGACGTCGGTGCGGTGAACCTCGACCGGGTGCATCTGAGCCGGGAGCGACGATCGGGCGGGCGACGTACCGCGACGCTGCACATGCATATCGCTCCGCTCGGCCGTGACGACGTCACCGAGATCGACGGCGTGGCGGTGACGTCGCTCGCCCGGACCGTGGCGGACGTTGCGCGTTCGGAATTTCTGGACGAGGCCGTCGTGATCGGCGACTCCGCCCTGCGCCGCGGCGTCGTGTCGATCGACGATGTCCGGGCGGTACTGGACCGTCACGGCCGGCGGAAAGGCATAGGTGCGGCGCGACGCGCGGTGGCACTGTTCGATGAACGCAGCGAGAGTCCCGGCGAGTCGCTCAGCCGAATCAGGATGCGCGAATGCGGGATGCCGGCGCCCGATCTGCAGCACGAAGTCCGCACCTGCGGTGGCGCGTTCGCCGGCCGCGTCGACTTCTTCTGGGAGCGCTGGGGAGTAGTCGGCGAGTTCGACGGCATGGGCAAGTACCGATTCGGCTCCGGGCAGGCGGGCGACATCGTGGCGAGGGAGAAGTTGCGGGAGGACGCGATACGGGACACGGGCCTCGAGGTGATCAGGTGGGTGTGGGCGGACCTCGGACGGTTCGACGCCGTGAAGGCGCGATTCGAGCGAGCGTGTGCCCGCTCCCGGCGCCGATGAGCCGTCGCTTCCCACCGAATTGCCGGAAGCACACGCAATTGCGCGGGAATCCGACGAATCGGTGTGCAACTCCGCGCGCACGGGCGAACCTGCTAGCCGAACCGCGCTTCCAGCGCGCGCCGGTCGACCTTGCCGGGACCGCGGAGGGGGAGGGCGTCGACGAGGTGGAGTTCGCGGGGGGCGGCGGTGGAGTCGAGGGTGCGTTCGACGAAGGTGCGGAGTTCGGCGAGTGTCGGTGCGGTGCCGGGTTCGGCGACGACGACGGCGGCGACGCGGCGTCCCAGTCGTTCGTCGGGGAGTCCGATCACCGCGCATTCCCGGACCGCGGGGTGCGCGACGAGGGCCGCCTCGACCACCTGCGGGACGACGGTGAGACCGCCGGTGGAGATGGCCTCGTCGAGTCTGCCGGAGATGGCGAGGACGCCGTCGGTGACGGTGCCTGCGTCGTCGGTGCGGAACCAGCCGGGCTCCGCGAACGCCGGATGGTCGGGGAGTCCGCGGTACCCGGAGGCCAGCATGGGGCCGCCGAGGAGGACTCGGCCGTCGCCGTCGATTCGCACGCGGGCGCCGTCGAGGGGCACCCCGTCGTACACGCACCCACCGCACGTCTCGCTCATTCCATACGTGCGGACGACGGTGATCCCGGCGTCGACGGCGCGTCGCAGGACCGGGGCAGGGGTCGCGGCGCCGCCGAGGAGGACGGCGTCGAGCGCGGCCAGCGACGTCACGGCTTCGGGGTGGTCGAGCGCCTTGACCAGCTGGGTCGGGACGAGCGAGGTGTAGCGGCGGGGTCCGGACATCGACTCGACGGCGTTCGGCAGCGCGCCGGGGTCGAAGCCGTCGGACACGTCGATCACCACCGGGTCGGACCCTGCGAGGACACTGCGCAGCAACACCTGCATGCCCGCGATGTGGTGGGCGGGAAGGGTCAGGAGCCAGGCGCCCGGGCCGCCGAGCCGCGCGTGCGTCGCCTCACCGCTGGCACGGAGGGCTGCCGCGGACAGCATCGCACCCTTCGGCACGCCCGTCGTCCCGGACGTCGCGACCACGAGTGCGACACCGTCGTCGATCGGATCCCCGGGCCGCAGTGCGTCCGTCAGCCGCCGGGTCTCCCTCTCGTCCGCGGCGGGCACGGGAAGCGCGGCGGGCGCGGTCCCGTCCAGGATCGCCGACAGTTGCGGCAGGATGCCGAGAGCCCCGGCACCAGGTGGGACGGGCAGGACCCGCAATTCGCTCACTGGGCCGGCCCGGCAAGCGGCCATCGCATCACTGGGCCGGCCCGGCAAGCGGCCATCGCATCACTGGGCCGGCCCGGCAAGCGGCCAGCCGCCCGCGGCGAGGTTGCTGCGCACCCGGTCGACGTCCGATTCCAGCGGCAACTCGTCGGTGACCTTGGTGATGAGCACCTGGATGTCGGTCTTCTCGATGGGCAGGTCGCCCTCCTCGACGAGGGCGTCGGCGACGGCATCCACCTCGTCTTCCGACAGGCGGCGGGTGAGCAGCGCGAACAACGGAATGTAGTCCTGCTCGGGCACGCCGTTCGGGTAGCCGGCACGCAGCCAGCCGATGATGGAGGAGAGAAACGGTGGAAGGCTCATGGCTAGCCTGCGTCGCGGGTTTCTTCCGTGTCGCCGGTGTCGTCGCCGCTCTCGGCGTCGGTACCGACCGGCCAGCCCCCGGCCTCGAGGTTCTCCGTCACCCGGGCAACGTCCTCCTCGGACGGTTCCTCGTGGGTGATCTCGCTGATGAGGCGTCGGATGTTGTCGTAGTCGACGTGGCGTTGCGGTGTCTCGTGGGCGGTTTCGATCGACAGCGCGACGACCTGTTCGATCTCCTCGTCGGTGAGACGGCGACGCAGCACGGCCAGCAACGCGAAATGGTCCTTCGCCGGGACTCCCTCGGGGTACCCGGCGCGTAGCCAGTCGAGCACGGAGCTAAGTGAGTTCTTGGGCACGCGTTCGGCCTCTTTCGTCGATGGAACGGGGACTCGTGGTCGCCGCTCAGAAGATGTGGATACCGAAGCTGCTGGCCAGGAAGTCCTTCATCAACAGAAGTATCCCAGTGATGATCGCGATCAGCACCACGGCGAAGCAGGCACAGGCGCCGATCCGGCCTGCGACGGTCGGCTGCGAGGTGCCCTCGGCGGTGTCCGCGCCGCCGAGCGACCGCAGTCCGAGCGCGAAGATCGCGGGCAGACCGGCGCCGAACAGCAGACCGACGAGGACGACCTGCCAGAGCGATTGAACGGTGGTGGTCAGCAGTGTCATGGGAGCCCCCTCAGCGGTTCGCGGCGGGACCGGCGGAGTCCGCGGTCTCGGCCACTTCCGGTTCGGTGGGTTCGGCGGGAGCGGCGGCGTCGCCGGACTCCCACTCGGCGTTCACGTTGCCGGATGTCACCGGTTGCAGGCGGGAGCGCAGGTACATGAACCCGGCGAGCAGGATCAGGGCGGCGAACACGACCAGAACGCCTGGCAGACCGCCGATCAGGTGGGCGATGACCCAGCACACCGCGCCGACGATCGCCGCCGACGGCAGCGTGACCAGCCACGCGACGGCCATGCGTCCGGCGATGCCCCAGCGGACCTCGGCGCCCTTGCGTCCGAGTCCGGTGCCGAGGATGGATCCGGTCGCGACGTGGGTGGTGGACAGCGGCAGTCCGAGGTGGCTGGAGGTGAGGATGATGGCGGCGGACGAGGACTCCGCGGCCATGCCCTGCGGAGCGGCGATCTCCACGAGTCCCTTGCCGAGGGTGCGGATGATGCGCCAGCCACCGAGGTACGTCCCGAGGGCGATGGCGATCGCGCAACTGAGCTTCACCCAGAACGGCATCTCGTCGTCGGCGGACAGGCTTCCGTGCGCGACCAGTGCGAGGAAGATCACGCCCATCGTCTTCTGGGCGTCGTTGGTTCCGTGGGCCAGCGACACGAGGGAAGCGGAACCGATCTGGCCGATGCGGAACCCGTGCTCCTTGGTGTCCTCCCGGACGCCCGAGGTGATCCGGTAGACCAGCTTGGTGCCCGCGGTGGCGACCAGCGCCGCGACCACGGGGGCGAGAACGGCGGGAACGACGACCTTGCTGAGCACCCCACCCCACTCGACACCGCTCATGCCGATGGACGCGATGGCCGCACCGATCAGACCGCCGAACAGTGCGTGCGAAGAGCTGGACGGCAGGCCGAGCAGCCACGTCGCCAGATTCCAGATGATGCCGCCGACCAGGCCCGCGAACACGATGAGCAGCAGATCCTCGCCGCCCACTTCTCCCAGGTTCACCACGCCCTTCGCGACTGTCGCCGCAACCTCCACGGACAGGAACGCGCCGACGAGATTCAACGATGCGGAGAGCGCGACAGCGACCTTGGGTCGCAGAGCTCCCGTCGCGATCGAGGTGGCCATTGCATTGCCGGTGTCGTGAAATCCGTTCGTGAAATCGAAAGCGAGGGCGGTGACGACTACCACCAGGAGAACTACGAGCTCTGCGGTCACACCCAGATTGTGCGGATTTCAACTGAAAAAGTACAGCTGACGTCAGGTGTACAGAATCACTCCTGCGTATGGCCTTTCGTCAGTTCTGACTCTTCGGGCGGGTGTCGCGGCGGATGGGGTGATCCTCCGGAACCTGCACCAGCACGATCGGGATGCCGTCGGGGTCCGCGATCCACATCTCGAACAGCCCCCACGGTTCCTGTCGGGCCTCCCGGTCGATCTTCACCCCCGCGAGGACCAGCTCGGTCTGGACCGCGGTGAGGTCACGAACCTGCAGCCAGAGGGCGCCGTCGAAGGACGTCGACTCACCCGTTCCGCCGTGCGCGGCAACCTCGATCAGGCCCTGACCGGCGAAGAACACGGTGCCCCCCGGGTATTCGCGGGCGGTGGCCAGCCCGAGGATGTCGCGGTAGAAGCTCAGCGTCGTCGCGTAGTCGCGCGGCCGCAGAATCGTCCTGCTGCTGAGGATTTCCACCCGTCACCCTCCTTCGCCGGGGCGGGCTTCGTGTCCCGTCCGGCCGTGTGTGCGTCGATCTTCCTTCATCTCTGCCTCGAACAGGTGCCGCCGTCCGTCCGCGAGTTCGTGACGTGCGCCACGTTCGTGCTCGCGCAGCGGCGACCAGTACTGGTCGTCGAACTCCTCGACGATCTGGAATGTCCACCGGCCCTCGACGACGTTTCGGCCGACGAGCTCGGACTGCACCCGGTCCGCGACGTCGGTGTGACCCGCGTCCCGCAGTGCGTCGACGGCCTCACCGAGCTGGAGATCGGCGTGGCCGATCAGCTGATGGAACGAGTAGAGGTGGCCGCGGGCGCGTTCGACTGTTTCGAGGGCCTCGGACAGCTTCCCGAGCGCGGCGACGGTGTCGTCACTCACTCCGGGCGGACGGCGATGTTCCGGCGCGGGGAGCTCGCGGTCGATGCTCATGTGGGTCAGTGTGCCCGAATCGGGCACGCCGCGCCCCCTCTCCTGCCGACGCGGCGAATCCGGGCGCGTAATTCACCCTCCGAGGGTCTACTCCCACGCGCTCGCCCGGTGCTGGACTGGATTGACGGCTGTGGACGACGAGGGGATTGGGCCATGAGTTCGAGCGTGACAGGGAAGCCGATACCGGGTGGCGAGTCGTTACCGTTCCCGCCGACGCCGTCGGGAAGCATCGCGGGCCGGACCATGCAGGAGTCGGTGTACAGCCCGAGTCCCAAGGAGCGGCGCCTCCACGACGACGCCCCGAACATTCTGATCGTCCTCATCGACGACGCCGGGCCGGGCCTGCCGAGCGGGCTCGGAGGTGAGGTGAACACCCCGACACTCGACGCGATGCTGCAGGACGGTGTCGGCTACAACCGATTCCATACGACCGCAATGTGTTCACCGACCCGTGCGTCGCTGCTGACCGGGCGCAACCATCACCGCGTCGGGAACGGGCAGATCGCGGAGCTGGCCAACGACTGGGACGGCTACTCCGGCCACATCCCGCGGTCGAGCGCGACGGGGGCCGAGGTGCTGCGCCAGTACGGCTACAGCACCGCCGCATTCGGGAAATGGCACAACACTCCCGCCGAGGAGACCACCGCAGCAGGTCCGTTCGACAACTGGCCGACCGGTCTCGGGTTCGAGTACTTCTACGGCTTCCTCGCCGGCGAGGCGTCGCAGTACGAACCGAACCTGGTGCGGAACACGACGGTGGTGCTGCCCCCGAAGACCCCGGAGCAGGGCTATCACCTCAGCGAGGATCTCGCGGACGACGCGATCGGCTGGCTGCGCAGGCACAAGGCGTTCGAGGCGGACAAGCCGTTCTTCATGTACTGGGCCAGCGGCTGCCTGCACGGACCGCACCACATCATGAAGCCGTGGGCCGACAAGTACGCCGGGAAGTTCGACGACGGCTGGGACGCGTACCGGGAGCGGGTCTTCGCGAGGGCGAAGGAGAAGGGCTGGATTCCCCCCGAGGCGGAGCTGACCGACCGCGACCCGACCATGGCGGCGTGGGACGACATTCCCGAGGACGAGAAACCGTTCCAGCGCCGGCTGATGGAGGTGGCCGCCGGGTACGCCGAGCACTGTGACGTCCAGGTGGGCAGGCTGTTCGACGAACTGGACCGCCTGGGGTACCGGGACGACACCCTGGTCCTGTACATCTGGGGCGACAACGGCTCGTCCGGTGAGGGCCAGAACGGCACGATCAGTGAACTGTTGGCGCAGAACGGCATTCCGACCACACCGGCGCAGCACATCGCAGCGCTCGAGGAGCTCGGTGGCCTCGACGTCCTGGGGTCGCCGAAGACCGACAACATGTATCACGCGGGCTGGGCGTGGGCGGGCAGCGCACCGTACAAGGGGATGAAACTGCTGGCCTCCCATCTCGGTGGCACCCGCAACCCGATGGTCGCCCGGTGGCCGGCGAAGGTGGCACCGGACCCGGCACCCCGTACGCATTTCCTGCACTGCAACGACGTGATGCCGACGCTGTTCGACATCGTCGGGATCACTCCGCCGCGGACGGTGAACGGTGTTCCGCAGGACCCGATCGACGGCGCCGGCTTCGCGCAGACTCTCGTCGACCGCGATGCCTCCGGAGGGAAGCTCACCCAGTACTTCGAGATCATGGGCAGCCGGGCGATCTACCACGACGGCTGGATGGCGTCCGCGTTCGGGCCGCGCGCACCCTGGGCGGCGGGTATGCCGGGCGGCATCCGCGACTGGAGTCCGGACGACGACGTGTGGGAGCTCTACAACCTGGACGAGGACTGGACCCAGAACCGGGATCTCGCCGAGCAGCATCCGGAGAAGTTGGCGCAACTGCGGGAACTGTTCGTGATCGAGGCGGCGAAGAACAATGCGCTCCCCGTCGGTGGCGGGCTGTGGGTGGTCGCACTGCATCCCGAGCAGCGGATCACGACGCCGTACACGAGCTGGGAGTTCTCCGGCGACACGATCCGCATGCCCGAGTTCTGCGCTCCCGGTCTGGGCAACAAGAACAACCGGGTCACCCTCGACCTCACCGCGCCGGAGAGCCCGAGCGGAGTGCTGTACGCACTGGGGAGCAACGCGGGCGGGCTGACGTGCTTCGTCGACGACGGCTACCTCTGTTACGAATACAACCTGTTCATCCTGATGCGGACGAAGATTCGTTCGACCGTGCCGCTCCCGCCGGGCACGCGAAAGGTGGAGGTGGTCACGGAATTCGTGGAGGCGAGGCCCGGTGGCCCGCTGAACGTGAAGCTCTGCGTCGACGGCAGTGTCGTCGGGGAGGGGCAGGTGCCGGTGAGTGTGCCGTTGCTGTTCACAGCCAACGACTGCCTCGACGTCGGCACCTGCCTCGGTTCCCCGGTGTCGCTGGACTACTACGACCGGGCGCCGTTCCCGTTCAACGGCACGATCGACCGCATGTCGGTCGAGTACATATAGCTACAGGTCGCGTCAGAAGTACCAGGGGTACGGCTTCCAGTCGGGTTCGCGCTTTTCGAGGAAGGAGTCGCGGCCCTCGACCGCCTCGTCGGTCATGTACGCCATTCGGGTTGCCTCGCCCGCGAACAATTGCTGCCCGACGAGGCCGTCGTCCTGCAGGTTGAACGCGTATTTGAGCATGCGCTGTGCCTGCGGGGACTTGCCGTTGATCTTGGTGGCCCAGTCGATCGCGACGTCCTCGAGTTCGGCGTGGTCGACGACCTTGTTGACGGCGCCCATCTGATGCATTTCCTCCGCGGTGTACGTCTCGCCGAGGAAGAAGATTTCGCGGGCGAACTTCTGGCCGACCATCTTGGCGAGGTAGGCGCTGCCGTAGCCGCCGTCGAAGCTGCCGACGTCGGCGTCGGTCTGCTTGAACCGGGCGTGTTCGCGGCTGGCGAGCGTCAGGTCGCACACGACGTGCAGGCTGTGACCGCCGCCCGCGGCCCAGCCGTTGACGAGGCAGATGACGACTTTCGGCATGAACCGGATCAGCCGCTGGACCTCGAGGATGTGGAGTCGTCCGGCGCGGGCCTTGTCGACGGTGTCCGCGGTTTCGCCTTCCGCATACTGGTATCCGCTGCGCCCGCGGATGCGCTGGTCGCCGCCGGAGCAGAACGCCCAGCCTTCGTCCTTGGGGCTCGGACCGTTGCCGGTGAGCAGCACGGCACCCACGTCGGACGTCATCCGGGCGTGGTCGAGCGCCCGGTACAACTCGTCGACGGTGTGCGGGCGGAAGGCGTTGCGTACTTCGGGACGGTCGAACGCCACCCGGACGATTCCCTGGGTGACATGCCGGTGGTACGTGATGTCGGTCAGGTTCTCGAAACCGGGAACCGGTCGCCAGTGCTGCGGGTTGAAAGTCACGGCTCCGAGGTTATCGGGTGCCGTTGGCGGGTGTCCGCGCGCGCAGGAGTTTGCCCGGGTTTACCGTGCAGGTATGAGCGAACAGGCTGCGGACGTCACCCGTCTCGATTACGACGGCGACGACGAGTACGAGCACCACGGCGGGTTCCCCAAGTACGAGCCGGTGACGCCCGGTCCCGACTGGGCCCGGTTCGTCGACGGAATGCGCACGCTGCAGGACCTCGCGGTGTCCGTGGACGCCCCGGACGACGTGCTCGCCGCGGCCGCGGACCAGGTGGAGAAACTGGCCGAACTGCTCGGGCCGCACGTCGCGCCCGAGGGGCGGTCGCCGGCGGGCCGCACGATCGAACTGCCCGGCAGGGGGAGTCTCCTTCTGCCGCCGTGGAACATCGAGAAGTTCGGGCCCGACGGGGTGCGAAGCACCGGAATGTTCCGCCGCTACCACCTCGGGGGGAACGGCGCCGCGCACGGCGGCACGCTGCCGCTGCTGTTCGACGACCTGATGGGCATGATCGTCCACGCGTACGGCCGGCCCATCAGCCGCACCGCGTACCTGCACGTCGACTACCGCGCGATCACACCGCTGAACACCACGCTCGCCATCGAAGGCAAGGTGGACCGCGTCGACGGGCGCAAGACTTACATCACCGCCCGGATGACACACGGTGAGACGCTCCTCGCCGAATGCGAGGCGCTCATGCTGGTGCTCCTGCCCGGGCAGCCCTGACCCGTGACGTCCCTGCCCTCCGTCGGGGAGGTTCTGGCCGACGCGGTCGTGGTGAGTCTGCCCATGCGCGTGCGGTTCCGCGGCATCACGACGCGAGAAGCATTGCTGCTGCGCGGTCCCGCGGGATGGGGCGAGTTCGCACCGTTTCCCGAA
Source organism: Rhodococcus sp. P4_B6 (assembly GCF_056402215.1). Classification (NCBI taxonomy): domain Bacteria; kingdom Bacillati; phylum Actinomycetota; class Actinomycetes; order Mycobacteriales; family Nocardiaceae; genus Rhodococcus; species Rhodococcus sp. P4_B6. Next base: position 106,166 of record NZ_JBFUHV010000010.1, read on the forward strand.
TACGCGGACGACGAGGCGGCGCACTGGTTGCAGTCGGCGATCGAGGACGCCTGGCTCGGACCGCCGCCCGCGGTGCGAACGCGGGTACCGATCAACGCGACCGTCCCCGCCGTCGACGCCGCCCGGGTGCCCGACGTGCTCGCGCGGTACCCCGGTGCACGGACCGCGAAAGTGAAAGTGGCCGAAGGCGGTCAGACCCTCGACGACGACGTCGCGCGGGTGCGGGCGGTCCGCGCGCTCGTCCCGAACGTGCGCGTCGACGCCAACGGCGGCTGGTCGGTCGACGAGGCCGAGGCCGCGCTGCGGGCACTGACCGCCGACGGTCCGCTCGAATACGCCGAGCAGCCGTGCGCGAGCGTGCCCGAGTTGGTGGAGGTCCGCAGGCGGATGCCCGACGTGCGGGTGGCCGCCGACGAGAGCATCCGGCGGGCCGAGGATCCGCTGAAGGTCGTGCGGGCAGGCGGCGCGGACGTGGCCGTCGTGAAGGTCGCCCCGCTCGGCGGGATGCGGCGACTGCTGGCGCTCGCCGACGAGTTGTCCTCGCACGGTGTGCCGGTGGTCGTGTCGAGCGCCCTGGACACCGCCGTCGGCATCGCTGCCGGTGTCGCAGCCGCCGCGGCCCTCCCCGAATTGCAGTTCGCGTGCGGTCTCGGTACCGGGGGACTGTTCGAGGCGGACGTGGCCCGCGCCCGCGAACCGGTCGCCGGTGAACTCACCGTCGAAGCGGTGGTGCCCGACGTCGAACGTGTCACGACTCTCGCCGCGTCCGCTGAGCGTTCACGCTGGTGGATCGAGCGGGCGCGCCGGTGCCATGGCCTGCTCGAACAACGCGGCGTCCGGTTTTTCGTATAGTGTCTGGCCGGACCTGATCGCTCAGTCAATACGGAGGCATTGAAAGTGGTTGCAGCTCTGAACGAAACCCTGCTCGACGAGTCGCGCGTTCCTGCGGTCATCGCAGACGTCCAGGCTCTCATCGACGCGGAGGTTTCGGACAAGTCGGGGGCCTCGGGACTGGCACTCAAGGGTGGATACGGCGCCGTCAAGAAGGTGGGACCGTCGATCGTGCCGGACGCCATCGAGGGTCTGCTGCCGGCGTTCGTCACCAAGCTCGAACCGTACTGGCAGTCGTTCACCGCCAGCGGTGAGGCCGGATTCTCCGAGTACCTGGTCGCGCGTAGCGACGAGGTCGCGGACTCGCTGCTCGGTGTGACCGACGRGCGCATCGAGGGCAGCGACCGCGGCGCTGTCAAGAAGGTGTACTCGTCGCTGCGCCCGTCGGCGAAGAAGAATGTGATCGAGGCACTTCCGCGTCTGGGCGCCCTCGTCCAGAAGCACGCCAACTGAGAACCCAGGTGAGTGGCAAAGCGTGCCCCGGCACTCTTTGCCACTCACCTGTGGTCAGTTGGCCGCGTGACCGAAGCGCCAGTACCCGGTGAACGAAATGTTCGACTTCGGGATGCGGCGCTCGTTCACCAGGTGGCGCCGCAACGCCGTCGTCAGCTCGCTCTCGCCTGCGACGAACGTGTAGGAGGGCCCGGCGGGCAATTCCGCCTGCTTCACCGTGTTCAGTGCGAGCACCCCCGGGCGGGCGTCGGCGTCCTCGCGGACCAGCCAGTGCACGTTCACGCCGTCACCCACCGAAACGTCCTGAGCGTCTTCGGCATCGGGAATCTCGACGAACACCTCGGCCCGCAGGTCCTGTGGTGCCGAACGCAGGATCCCGACGATTGCGGGAAGCGCGCTCTCGTCCCCGACGAGCAGCTGCCACTCGGCGTCCGGAGTCGGGTTGTAGATCAGGCCCTCGTCGAGGATCGCCACCTCGTCACCGGCCGCCGCCGCGTTCGCCCACGCCGACGCGGGACCGAGGTCGCCGTGCGAGGCGAAGTCGATGTCGATCTCGGTGGTGTCGCCGAACGCTCCCGACCCTGCGACGCGGAGTTCGCGGACCGTGTAGTTGCGCACTACCGGCCGGGTGTCCTTGGACATCAGCTTGTACTGGGCGTACCAGAGGTTGCTCGCGCTGGTCGGTAGCCGCAGGGCGCTCTGACCCTGCTGGGGGATGAACATCCGGAACCACTGGTCGAAGCCCATGGGGCTGACGGAGTCGAGTTCCTCACCCGCGATGGTGACGCGGACGAAGTTCGGGCTGATCTGCTTGCCTGCGACCACTCGTGCGGACGCGATCCGGCGACTCTGAGGTTTGACGAACTTGCTGCGCTGGGCCATGTCGGTGGTAGCTCCCCCGGTTGCGGTGCGGTTATCAGGTAAGCCTAACCAATTGATCCGTCACTCGGGGCGGTGCGGGCGGTCCAGCATCACGACCCTCGGCGGCAGACCCCACTCATTGCGGCCGAGGCGGCTGAGCGGGGCGAGTTCGGTGAAGTCCGGAAGCCCGTCGTCGGCGAGCGCCTCGGGACGCACCGCGATCGTGACGACGTCGCCCATCACCACGAACGAGTCGCCGACCGGGGTCACCCCGTGCAGGGTGCATTCGATGGCGACCGGCGAACCCGCGACCCGGACCGGCCGGACCCGCTCGCTGGGCTCGGTCTCGATGCCCAGCGCGGCGAACTCGTCGACATCACTGCGGTAGGTGGCGGAACTGGCGTTGACGGCCGCCACCAGGGGCTCCGTCGCCAGGTTGATCACGAACTCACCCGTCGCCTCGATGTTCCGGAGGCTGTCCTTGCGGGTGACGGACGTGAACTGCACCACCGGCGGCTGCGTGCTGGACACCGAGAAGAAGCTGTACGGGGCCAGGTTGGCCACCCCGTCCGCCGAGACCGTGGACACCCACGCGATCGGTCGCGGCACCACCGAGGCGGTCAGCACCTGGTAGATGCGGCGTGGAGGTAGCTCGGCGGGATCGAAGAGAGTGCGCATGCCCACATGGTGTCAGCGCCCGGAATGTGGCCGTGAACTCACCCGGCCAGGTCGCCGGACGGGGGTGCCGGAGTATCTGACACTCTTGATGGCGTGAACCCGTCCACTGCTCAAGCCACCGCGGTCGTCGACGAACTGGTCCGCGGGGGAGTACGCGAGGTCGTGCTCTGCCCGGGTTCGCGGAATGCGCCGCTGGCGTTCGCCCTGCAGGCCGCCGACCTCGAGGGCCGACTGCGTCTGCACATGCGCATCGACGAGCGCACCGCGGGATTCCTCGCGCTCGGCCTGGCCGTGGCAGGCAAGCGTCCCGTTCCGATCGTCATGACGTCCGGCACCGCGGTCGCCAATCTCGGTCCCGCCGTCCTCGAGGCCAACTACGCCCGGGTGCCGCTCGTGGTGCTCAGCGCCAACCGCCCGTACGAGATGCTCGGCACCGGCGCCAACCAGACCATCGAGCAACTCGGCCTGTTCGGAAGCCAGGTGCGCGCGACCGTCAGCCTCGGCCTGGCCGAGGACGACGCGCAGAACAGCCAGTGGCGTTCGGCGGTCTGCCGGGTCCTCGCCGCCGCGCGCGGCACGAGGTCGGGCAACGCCGGACCCGTGCACTTCGACATCCCGCTCCGGGAACCGCTCGTCCCCGACGTGCACGCGCAGGGCCCGGTCCCGCAGGGACGGCCGGGTGGGGCGGCGTGGACCACCACCCAGCACGCGACGCTCGACGTGGCGATGGACCTCGACATCACCGCGGACACCATCGTGATCTCCGGGCACGGATCGGCGCTTCGGCCGGAACTCGCCGGCCTTCCGACGGTCGCCGAGCCGACCGCGCCCCTGCACGGCATCCCGGTGCATCCGATGGCGCTGCCCCAGCTCAAGCCGCGGCAGGCCGTCATCACCGGACGCCCCACCCTGCACCGGTCCGTGTCGAAGGTCCTCGCCGATCCGGCGGTGGCCGTCTACGCGCTCACCACCGGCCCCCGCTGGCCCGACGTGTCCGGGAACGTGCTGGCCACCGGAACCCGCGCGGTGGTGACCGGTGAACCCGACCGGGCCTGGATCAACAGGTGCCGCACGCTGTCCGAACACACCGACAAGGCGGTGCGCGCGCAACTCGCCGCCCACCCGAAGGCGACGGGCCTCCATGTGGCGGCCGCCGTCATGGACGCCCTCACCGACGGCGACCAGTTGCTGCTCGGCGCGTCCAACCCTGTCCGGGACGCCGCACTGGTCAGCTATCCGGCGCCGAAGGTCCGGGTGCTGTCCAACCGGGGTATCGCCGGGATCGACGGCACCGTGTCCGCCGCCGTCGGGGCGGCGCTCGCCTACGAGGAGGGACGCACGGTGGCCCTGCTCGGCGACCTCACGTTCCTGCACGACGCGTCCGGGCTGCTCATCGGCTCGGGCGAACCGCGGCCCCGGGACCTGACGATCGTCGTCGCCAACGACGACGGCGGTGGCATCTTCGAATTGCTCGAACAGGGCGATCCGCAGTACGCCGGGGTGTTCGAGCGGGTCTTCGGCACTCCTCACGGGATGGATCTCGCCGCACTCTGCGCCGCCTACCGGGTGGAGCATCACCTGGTGGGGGTGGGTGAGCTGTCGACGCGGCTGAGCACGCCCGACGCGCCCGGCGACCGCGGAATCCGGGTGCTCGAGGTGACCACCGAACGTTCCGGGCTGCGCGAACTGCACGCCGCGGTGCGGGCACAACTGTGAATGCGCGGGTGACGCGGCGGGTCCGGCGCGGGGTGCTGGTGGCGGCGATCGGCATCTCGATCCTGGCCGTGCTCCTCGTCCTCGCCGCCTGGCGCAACGACCACACCATTCAATCCGACCGCGGCGTGGCCACGGCGGAGGTGCTGTCGGCCGGATCGTTGCGGTCGGCCATCAGCTTCGTCACCCCGGACGGCGTGACGCACAACCCCGAACTCGGTGTGTTGTACCCGACCAACCTCACGGTGGGTCAGCGGATCGACGTCGAGTACGCGCGCAGCGACCCCGACCTGGTGCGCGTGTCCGGGCGCGACGCCAGCGTGGCCGTGATCCCCGCCGGTTCGCTGATCGTGGTGACGTGGCTGATCGCGGGACCGGTGCTCTGGTATCTCCGGCGCCGCGAGATCTCGGCGGAGTCCGCGCCGGCAGTGTCATCCTGAATTTCCCGGAACTTCGCGCGACAGTCACGTCGATCTCGCTGCTGTGACCACGAGCACTGCCACGCTGAGCGCGTGAGAGTAGCCATCGTCGCGGAATCGTTTCTTCCCAACATGAACGGTGTGACCAACTCGGTGCTGCGGGTTCTCGACCATCTGCAGCGCACCGGACACCAGGCGATGGTCGTCGCCCCGGACACGGTCGGATCGCAGGCACCGGCGCCGACCGAACACGACGGTGTGCCCGTCCACCGGGTGCCCGCGGTGATGGTCCCCAAGGTCAGTTCGCTCCCGGTGGGTCTGCCGCAGCCCGGACTCACCGCCGCGCTGCGGTCGTTCGACCCCGACGTCGTGCACCTGGCGTCGCCGTTCCTCCTCGGGGCGGGCGGGCTCGGTGCGGCGCACCGGCTCGACGTCCCCACGGTCGCGGTGTACCAGACGGACGTGGCGGGGTTCGCCGAAAGCTACGGCCTCGGCATCACCAGCCGGGCGGCGTGGGCCTGGACGCGGCGCATCCACCGGGGCTGCACGCGCACCCTCGCGCCGTCCACGTCGGCGGTCGAGGCCCTGGCCGAGCAGCGGATTCCGAGGGTCCACCGCTGGGCGCGCGGTGTGGAGACCACTCGATTCGCGCCGTCCCGCCGCAGCACCGGACTGCGGGACTCCTGGCTGGGCGGCTCCGACCGGCTGGTCGTCGGTTTCGTGGGCAGGCTCGCACCCGAGAAGCACGTCGAGCGGCTGGCCGCGCTGGCGGGCGACCAGCGGGTCCGGCTGGTGATCGTCGGCGACGGTCCCGAGCGGAGCCGCTTGCAGCGGTTGATGCCCGACGCGGTCTTCACCGGCCAACTCGGTGGTGCGGAGCTCGCCGAGGCGTACGCGAGCCTGGACGTCTTCGTCCATCCCGGCGAGCACGAGACGTTCTGCCAGGCGGTGCAGGAAGCGCTCTCCAGCGGTGTGCCGGTGATCGGACCGGACGCCGGTGGACCCCGCGATCTGGTCGCGCACTGCCGCAACGGCTATCTGCTGCCGGTCGACCGGTTCGGCGAACTGCTGCCGAGTGCCGTCGACGCGCTGCGGGACCGTCGCATGCGGGCCCGCTTCGGGGAGGCCGCCCGGCAGTCGGTGCTGCACCGCACGTGGCCCGCGATCTGCGACGAGCTGCTGGGCCACTATGTGGCGGTCGCAGGCGGTCAGGGCTTTCGCGAAACCCGAGCCGCCTGACCGGCGGCTCGGCGTCGGCGGGGAATTCGAGCGACCGGCTTGTCGTTGCCCGGGGTATGGCGAAGTACAAGACTGTCAATCCCGCGACCGGTGAAACCGTCCGGGAATTCGAGACCTTGGACGATGTGGGAGTGGAGTCGGCGCTCGCACGCGCCCACAGCGGATACCTGAGCTGGCGGACGACCCCCGCCGAGGAACGAGCCCGCATTCTGGGCCGGACCGCGGACCTCTACGCCGAGCGCGAGGACGAACTGGCGCGGATGATCGCGCTCGAGATGGGCAAGCCCGTCCGGGAGGCCAAAGGCGAGGTCAAACTCTCCTCGGCGATCTACCGCTACTACGCCGACAACGGCCCCGCACTGCTGGAGGCGGAACGGCTCGACGTGCCCGGCGCCGACGAATCCGTGGTCTACCGCAGGCCGATCGGTGCGCTCGTCGGTGTGATGCCGTGGAACTACCCGTACTACCAGGTCGCGCGCTTCGCGGCACCGAACCTCGTGCTCGGCAACACCGTGCTGCTCAAGCACGCCCCGAACTGTCCGCAGTCGGCGCTGCTGATGGAGGAGATCTTCCGGCAGGCCGGCCTCCCGGAGGACGCGTACGTCAACGTGTTCGCCACCAACGAGCAGATCGCCGACATGATCGCGGATCCGCGCGTCCAGGGCGTCTCCCTCACCGGCAGTGAACGGGCCGGGATCAGCGTCGCCGAGACGGCGGGCCGCAACCTCAAGAAGGTCGTCCTCGAACTCGGCGGTTCCGACGTGTTCGTCGTCCTCGACACCGAGGACATGGACGCCACCGTCAAGACGGCGACCCGGGCCCGCCTGTCCAACGCCGGCCAGGCCTGCAACTCGCCGAAGCGGTTCATCGTGACGGAACCGAACTACGACGAGTTCGTCGCGAAACTCGCCGAGTCGTTCAAGGCCACACCGACGGGCGATCCGCTCGACGCCAAGACCGTCCTCGGGCCGCTGTCCTCGCAGACCGCCGCGGATTCCCTGATCGAGCAGATCGAGGACGCCGTCGCCAAGGGCGCGACGCTCCTCGCGGGCGGGAAGAAGATCGACGGTCCCGGCTCGTACGTCGAACCGACGCTGCTCGTCGACGTGACCCCCGAGATGCGCGCATACAGCGAGGAACTGTTCGGGCCGGTCGGCGTCGTCTACAAGGTAGCCACCGCCGACGAGGCCGTCGAACTCGCCAACTCCTCCGCCTACGGTCTCAGCGGTTCGGTGTGGAGCAGCGACCTCGACGGTGCCCGCGAGGTGGCCGACCGGCTCGACGTCGGGATGGCGTACGTCAACGAGCACGGCACGACGCTCCCCGGTTTGCCGTTCGGCGGCGTCAAACGCTCCGGCGTCGGCCGTGAACTCGGTCCGTGGGGGATGGACGAGTTCGTCAACAAGAAGCTGGTCCGCGTCTCGAAGAAGTGACCGCCGCGCCACCGTGCCCGGCGCCGACGCCGGCGCCGGGCACGGTTGGTAGCGTTTCGGGCGTGGCAACTACACACGGTTCGCGGGCGTCGCTCGAAAAGGATCCGCACGAGGTCGCGTCGATGTTCGACGGCGTCGCGAAGCGCTACGACCTCACCAACACGATCCTCTCGTTCGGCCAGGACCGCAGTTGGCGCAAGGCGACGCGCTCGGCCCTGGCACTGAAGCCGGGGGAGCGGGTTCTCGACCTCGCCGCCGGGACCGGCGTGTCCACCGTCGAACTCGGACGGTCGGGCGCCTGGTGTGTGGCCACCGATTTCTCCAAGGGGATGCTGCAGGCAGGCAGCGGCCGCCAGGTGCCGATGGTCGCGGGCGACGCGATGCACCTGCCCTACGCCGACGCCGTGTTCGACGCCGCCACCATCTCCTTCGGGCTGCGCAACGTCTCCGACTTCGACGCCGGCCTCCGCGAGATCGCCCGGGTCACCAAACCGGGTGGGCGTCTCGTGGTGAGCGAGTTCTCGACGCCGGTGTTCGGGCCCTTCCGCACGGTCTACATGGAGTACCTGATGAAGGCGCTGCCGCGGGTCGCGCGCGCCGTCAGCAGCAACCCCGACGCCTACGTGTACCTCGCCGAGTCCATCCGCGCCTGGCCCACCCAGCAGGAACTCGCGCTGCGCATCGAGGCGGCCGGCTGGCGGAACGTGCAGTGGCGCAACCTCACCGGCGGCGTGGTCGCCCTGCACCGCGCCACGCGCTGACCGTCAGCCGAACAGCGGTCGCGAGTCGACCTTCTGCGACACCAGGCCGGATGCCCGCCACGCGCGGGCGGTGAGGTCGCTGTCCTCCTCGGTGACGAGGTTGCCCATCACACGCACCGCGACGGTCATCAGCGCGCGGGACCGCATCGCCACCGGGCCGGACGCGGGCAGGACCCGGGGCACGGTCAGGAGTCCGGCGAGTCGCCGGGCCACGGAGAACGCCCGGCCGTACCGCTCCCTCAGGATCGACGGCCACAGCTGGGTCAGGTCGTCGGCGTCGAGGATCTCCGCGACGAGGCGCCCGCCTTCGAGCCCGTAGTCGATGCCCTCGCCGTTCAGCGGATTCACACACGCGGCCGCGTCGCCGATGATCGCCCAGTTCCGGCCTGCGATGTGCGACACCGCACCTCCCATCGGCAGCAACGCCGACGCGACGGCCCGCAACTCCCCGTCCCAGTTCCACTCTTCGCGGCGCTGCGCCGTGTACAGGTCCAGGAGGGGGCGTAGCGCGCCCGGGGCCGGACGTTTGGCGGTGGCCAGGGTGCCGACGCCGATGTTCACCTCGCCGGTGCCCAGGGGGAACACCCAGCCGTAGCCCGACTGCAGCGTCCCGGCGGCGTCCCGCAGTTCGAGGTGGGACGTGATCCACGGGTCGGCGCTGCGGTCGGTGGCGATGTAGGCGCGCGCGGCCACACCGTACGCCGTGTCCCGGTGCCATTCGCGACCCAGCTGCTTGCCGAGGGTCGACCGGACGCCGTCGGCGACGATCAGCGTCCGGCAGCCGACGGTGTGGGTCCCGTCGGACGTTTTCAGGGTCACCGCCGTCACCCGGTCACCGCCGCGTTCGACGCCGATCGCCTTGGCGCCCTGCACCATGACGGCGCCGGCGTCGACGGCGGTCGCGCGGATCCGGTCGTCCAGCTCGGTGCGGGCCACGGCGCTGCCGACGGCCGGGAACGACCTGCCCGGCCACTCGAGTTCGAGCTCCTGCCCGAACCCGCTGAGCCTCAGCCCGCGATTGGTGCCCTTCGACCGCACCCAGTCGCCGAGGCCGAGATGGTCGAGCTCGGCGACAGCGCGGGGGGTGAGTCCGTCGCCACACGTCTTGTCGCGGGGAAACACCGCCGCGTCGGCGAGGACCACGTCGCGTCCCGCGCGTGCCGCCCAGGCGGCGGCCGAGGACCCGGCCGGACCAGCACCGATGACGAGGACGTCGGTGGCGGTGGGAAGCGGGGATCCCGCGGGCGACTGTTCTGCTGCGACCACGCCTACATCCTGTCAGGCTCCGCTACACGACCGCGGCGAGGCCGACGGGCGGCGGAACCGCTAGGTTCACTACCGTGGTAGCCGAGCCGCCACCGACGGCGCGGAGCCGCGCCGTCACTGACGACAGGAATGGGTACTGAGAACGTGAGCACCGAGGGCGCAGCACACACCGCTGCCGACGCTGTAGTGGGCACTACGGTCGCCGGGATCGATCTCGGCGACCCGCAGCTCGCCGCCACGGTCCGTGAAGGACTGAAGCAAGTCGAGGAACTGCTGGTCAGTGAACTCTCCGACGGGGAGGATTTCCTGACGGAGGCGGCATTGCATCTCGCGAAGGCGGGAGGCAAGCGTTTCCGCCCCCTCTTCACGGTGCTCACCGCCCAGCTCGGACCGAAGGCCTCCGACCCGTCGGTGGTCACGGCGGCCACCGTCGTCGAACTGGTCCACCTCGCCACCCTGTACCACGACGACGTGATGGACGAGGCCTCGATGCGCCGCGGTGCGCCCAGCGCGAACTCGCGGTGGGGCAACAGCGTCGCCATCCTCGCCGGCGACTACCTGTTCGCCCACGCGTCGCGTCTCGTGTCGACCCTCGGCCCCGAGGCGGTGCGCATCATCGCCGAGACGTTCGCCGAACTCGTGACGGGCCAGATGCGCGAGACGATCGGGCTCCGCGGCGAGCAGGATCCGGTCGAGCACTACCTCAAGGTGGTCTGGGAGAAGACCGGTTCGCTGATCGCGGCGTGCGGGCGCTTCGGCGGCACGTTCTCCGGTGCGGACGCCGATCACGTGAAGCGGCTCGAACGGCTCGGTGACGCCGTGGGCACCGCCTTCCAGATCTCCGACGACATCATCGACATCTCGTCGGTCTCGGCACAGTCCGGCAAGACCCCCGGAACCGACCTGCGCGAGGGCGTGCACACGCTGCCCGTCCTGTACGCGCTGCGCGACGAGGGTCCCGAGGCCGACCGCCTGCGCGTGCTCCTCGACGGCCCCGTCACCAACGACGACGACGTCGCGGAGGCGCTCGCCCTCCTCGAACGCTCACCCGGCATGGCGGCCGCCAAGGCGAAGCTCGAGGAGTTCGCGGTCCAGGCCCGCGCCCAGCTCGCCGAACTGCCGCAGGGCCCGGCCAACGACGCCCTAGTGAAGCTCGTCGATTACACGATCGAGCGCGTCGGCTGAGCCGTATCGTCAGTACCCGGACTCGTCTTCACCCGATCTCGTTCGCCGAACGGGAACCGTCCCGCCACCGTGTTTCGTTGAATGATCAAGATCTCGAAACTCGGACGACCGTGATCGGGTGACAACGACAAGGAAGGCGTGACGTGCGCTACGCAAACGGGGCGAAGACTCTGGTTCTGTTGGTCGGCATGTCGGCGCTGATCGTGTTCATCGGCGCCCTGTTCCGGAACCCGACCATCCTGCTGCTGGCCATCGTGTTCGCGGTCGGCATGAACGCGTACGTGTTCTTCAACAGCGACAAGATGGCGCTCAAGGCCATGCACGCCCAGCCGATCACCGAGGTGCAGGCACCGGTCATCTACCGCATCGTCCGGGAACTGGCGACCACCGCGCACCAGCCGATGCCGCGGCTCTACATCAGCCCCACCAGCGCGCCCAACGCGTTCGCCACCGGGCGCAGCCCCCGTCACGCGGCGGTCTGCTGCACCAGCGGCATCCTGCAGATCCTCGACGAGCGGGAGCTCCGGGCCGTGCTCGGGCACGAGCTGTCGCACGTCTACAACCGCGACATCCTGATCTCATCGGTCGCAGGCGCGATGGCGGCCGTCGTGTCGGGACTCGCGAACTTCGCCATGTTCGCCAACATGTTCGGCGGCCGCGGCGGGGGACAGGGCGCGAACCCGATCGCGCTGCTCCTGGTGTCGCTGCTGGGGCCCATCGCCGCGACCGTCGTCAAGCTCGCGGTGTCACGGTCCCGGGAGTTCCAGGCCGACCAGTCGGGCGCCGAACTCACGGGCGACCCTCTGGCGCTGGCGTCGGCGCTACGGAAGCTGGAGCGTGGCACGCAGGCCGCGCCTCTGCCGCCGGAGCCTCAGCTCGCCGCGCAGTCGCACCTGATGATCGCCAACCCGTTCCGCACCGGCGAGAAGATGAGCCGGATGTTCTCCACCCACCCGCCGATGGCCGAGCGGATCGAGCGCCTCGAGCGCATGGCAGGCAGGTAGGCGGCTTCGCCGCCCGTGCGTGGTCGACGAATGCAGGGACTCGTCAACCACGCACGGGCGCGCAGCGCCTACCGGTAGTTCACGAACTGCAGCGCGATCCCGAAGTCCTCACCCTTCAGCAGGGAGATGACGGCCTGCAGGTCGTCGCGCTTCTTGCTGCTCACGCGCAGCTCGTCACCCTGGATCTGCGCCTTGACGCCCTTGGGGCCCTCGTCGCGGATCTTCTTGGTGATCTTCTTGGCGTTCTCCGTGGTGATGCCCTGGACGAGGCTGCCGGACAGCTTGTAGATCTTCCCGGACTGCGCCGGCTCGCCCGCGTCGAACGCCTTCAGAGAGATGTCACGCCGGATCAGCTTCTCCTTGAAGACGTCCAGGGCGGCGAGCAGRCGCTCCTCCGTGTCGGCCGTCAGGGTGATGGTTTCCTCGCCGGACCATTCGATCGATGCTCCCGTGTTCCGGAAGTCGAACCGGGTCGACAGTTCCTTGCCGGCCTGATGCAGGGCGTTGTCCACCTCTTGACGCTCGACCTTGCTCACCACATCGAAGGACGAATCAGCCACTTCACACTCCCGGTTTCGTCTAGTTCTCCCCGCCGCGACCCGGCCGGGGACCCGCCGAATGCCGGCGAGCAGATTCGACGCTATCGGTTCGCAACCGCCCGTATCCACCCGGTTTGCAAAACGGGGGGCCGTTCGTTGTATTCTTCTTTCCGCAGCGGAGAGCGATTTCCCACAGATTTCGCGCTCCTCGTGCAACCCCGGCAGATTGCCCGAGCGGCCAATGGGAGCGGACTGTAAATCCGTCGGCTTATGCCTACGTAGGTTCGAATCCTACATCTGCCACACACAGAACCCCGGTGAGCGACAGCTCACCGGGGTTCTGTCGTTCGTGGGTGAGGCCGGGCCGTTCGTGGGTGAGACGGGGTGCCGGGCCCGCCGACCCGGCCCGGACCGGGCCGGAGACGCGTAGTGTCGGGTGCAGCGACTTACGAAAGCCGCTGACCAGCCAATTTGTTTCTGGTCGGAACTTCTGTGTAATCTCGTCAAGGCTTCAGCGCGCAGCGATGTGCGAGCGAAGCACGCCCCCTTAGCTCAGTCGGCAGAGCGTTTCCATGGTAAGGAAAAGGTCAACGGTTCGATTCCGTTAGGGGGCTCGCTGGATTGAAGTGGAGCGCCTGGTGCGCGACACTCGACACCGAGGCGGTGTAGCTCAGTTGGTAGAGCAAACGACTCATAATCGTTGCGTCGCCGGTTCAAGTCCGGTCACCGCTACACAATATGCATGATCCACCCTGATTGTTCGTAATCAGATTCACCCGAAAGAAGGCATCCCGTGGCCTCCTCGACTGACGTTCGGCCCAAGATCACTTTGGCCTGCGAGGTATGCAAGCACCGCAACTACATCACCAAGAAGAATCGGCGTAACGACCCCGATCGCCTGGAGATCAAGAAGTTCTGCCCGAACTGCGGAACTCACCAGTCACATCGCGAGTCCAAGTAACACGGTCCGGACAAGGGCTGCGTTCGCGAAGGGAGTCCTCTAGGCTGCCCTCACGCGCTGACGTCAAGGGTAGAAGAGGTTCTTTCGCGTGACTGACACTGTGACAGAGACAGAGGCCTACGCGCCCGCGGCTGTTCCTGCTGATCCTGCCGCGCACGCACTGGCGATGGTCGGGCACCACTACCGCGTCGACGACTTCTACGAGGTCGGACGCGAGAAGGTGCGCGAGTACGCGCGTGCCGTGCAGGACTGGCACCCCGCTCACCACGACGAGGAAGCCGCCAAGGGCCTCGGCTACGACGGTCTCCTCGCTCCTCTGACGTTCATCTCGCTCGTCGGCATCATCGCTCAGGGACGCCTCTTCAAGGAGATCGTCACCGGCTACGACCCGAGTCAGATCCTCCAGACCGACCAGCGGCTCGAATTCCACAAGCCGATCAAGGTCGGCGACCGGCTGGTCTGTGACGTCTACCTGGAGTCGTTCCGTCAGATGGGTGGCAGCGACATCATCGTCACCAAGAACATCGTCACCGATCAGTACGACGAACTCGTCCAGACCACGTGGACGACGCTGGTCGCGCGTACCGGTGGCGAGGTCGACGAGAACATCGCTCACGCAGTCAAGGACGTGATCATGCATGGCGCTTCGTAAGTTCGAGGACGTCTCGGTGGGTGAGGAACTCCCCGAGCGCATCGTGAAGCTCACGCGTGGCGACCTCGTCAACTACGCGGGCGTGTCCGGCGATCCGAACCCGATCCACTGGAGCGACGAGGTCGTCAAGCTCGCCGGTCTGGACAACGTGATCGCGCACGGAATGCTCACCATGGGTCTCGGCGGCGGTTTCGTCACGTCCTGGCTCGGCGATCCGGGTGCGGTCAAGGAATACAACGTTCGTTTCACGAGCTCGGTCTACGTCCGTGAGGACGAGGCCGCGCAGGTCGAGTACACCGGTAAGGTGAAGTCGCTCGACGAAGAAAGCAAGACAGCAGTAGTCGCGATCGTGGCGCGTTCCGAGGGGAAGAAGATCTTCGGTCGCGCCACCGCAACGGTCCGTCTGGCCTGACAGCCGGGTGGATTGGGTTTGTTCCGGGGCTTTGAAGTACACTGAGATTTCTGGGATTACTCAGCGCTGCGCGCTGCCCTACGGTGCTGTACGGCCGGCAAGGGTGGCGCGCGTGTCATGTAATCACAGAGAGGTCGGTCAAGAATTGGTCCGAGGCTAGATTCGGACCAGCTCTCCCGACCAAAGGGGCGTAGCTCAACTGGCAGAGCAGCGGTCTCCAAAACCGCAGGTTGCAGGTTCAAGTCCTGTCGCCCCTGCCCCCGGATGCCAGCGACTGAGAGGAACGACGTGAGCGAGGAGCGCGCCAAGCGCGACGGCGACACTTCAGGGTCCACGCGCCCGGACGGTGCCGACGACACCGCGGCCGACGCCACCACCACGCGTTCCGCCACTCCCTCGGGAAAGCCCAGCGGTAAGCGCCAGGGCCGTCGTTCTCCGGCAGGCACCGAGGTCGCCGCGAGTTCCGTGAAGGCACCGGAACAGTCGAAGTCGGACACGACCACCAAGGTCAAGCCGGCGAAGAAGGATCGCGCCGACAAGCCGCGCAAGGAAAACATCTTCAAGCGCCTGCGCCGGTTCTTCCGCGAGGTCATCGCCGAGCTGCGCAAGGTCATCTGGCCCAATCGCAAGCAGATGATCACCTACACCAGCGTCGTCCTGGCATTCGTGGTGTTCATGGTGACGTTCATCGGCGTGTTGGATCTGGCGGTCATCAAGGGCGTCACCTGGTTGTTCGGTTGACGGAATCCGCCCCGGTGGATCCGAAGTATGTGAGTGACGAGAGGAAGCGAGTGCCCCAGTGAGCACCCCCGAGAACGACACGAATGAGGCCTTGGCCGAAGAGCGTGTTTCTGCCGAGGCGGCAGCCGAAGTGGATGTCGAGGCTGCCGACGAGGGCACCGAAGCCGCGGAATTCTTCGGTGACGACGTCGCCGACGACGCCCCGGCCGACGAGATCATCGAGGACGAGGCTGAAGCCGAGGACGAGGCAGAAGCCGACGAGGAAGCTGTCGCCGACGAAGAAGCTGTCGCCGACGAGGAGGCCGTGACCGCCGAAGAGGCTGTGACCGCCGAAGAGCCCGAGGATCCCGTTGCGGAACTCAAGGCCGCGCTGCGTCGCGCACCCGGTGACTGGTACGTCATTCACTCCTACGCGGGCTACGAGAACAAGGTCAAGGCCAACCTCGAGACCCGTGTCCAGAACCTCGACGTCGGCGACTACATCTTCCAGGTGGAAGTTCCCACCGAAGAGGTCACCGAGATCAAGAACGGACAGCGCAAGCAGGTCAACCGCAAGGTTCTGCCCGGCTACATCCTGGTCCGCATGGATCTCAACGACGAGTCCTGGGGAGCTGTGCGCAACACGCCCGGCGTCACCGGATTCGTCGGTGCGACGTCGCGTCCGTCCCCGCTGACCCTCAACGAGGTGACCAAGTTCCTGCTCCCGCAGCAGGAGCAGAAGAAGCAGGCTGCCGCGGCAACCGTGTCGGCCGGCGAGACCGGCGGAGAGAGCTTCGCGAAACCGCTCATCGAGGTCGACTTCGAGGTCGGCGAGTCGGTCACCGTCATGGACGGCCCGTTCGCCACGCTGCCCGCCAGCATCAGCGAGGTCAACGCCGAGCAGCAGAAGCTCAAGGTCCTCGTCTCGATCTTCGGTCGCGAGACTCCGGTCGAGTTGTCCTTCACGCAGGTCGCGAAGATCTAGCGGCACATACTTGCACTGCARTAGCAAGAAACACACCCAGCAAGAATTAGGAAAACGAGATGCCCCCCAAGAAGAAGAAGCTCGCAGGGCTCATCAAGCTTCAGATCCAGGCCGGTCAGGCTAACCCTGCACCGCCCGTGGGTCCCGCGCTTGGTCAGCACGGCGTGAACATCATGGAGTTCTGCAAGGCCTACAACGCGGCGACTGAGTCCCAGCGCGGCAACGTGGTGCCGGTCGAGATCTCGGTCTACGAAGACCGGACCTTCGATTTCAAGCTGAAGACCCCTCCGGCTGCCAAGCTGCTGCTCAAGGCTGCTGGCGTGCAGAAGGGCTCCGGCGAGCCGCACAAGACCAAGGTCGCTTCCGTGACCATGGATCAGGTGCGCGAAATCGCGAAGACCAAGCAGGAAGACCTCAACGCGAACGACATCGAGCAGGCCGCGAAGATCATCGCCGGCACCGCACGCTCGATGGGTATCACGGTCGACGGTTGAGTCAGCCCTGATCGATCGACGGTACCGCCGTCGAAGATCGAGTGACGGCACCGCCGTCGAAGATCGATTGACGGCACCGCCGTCGAAGAAAGCGTGGGAGGGCCGGCCAGGCCCAGACCACTACTGAACCATTCACCACCGCAGACAAGACACACACTGCGGTGAGAAGTTAGGACAGAAGAAATGGCAAAGCGCAGCAAGGCGTATCTCGCCGCCGCTGAGAAGATCGACTTCGACAAGCTGTACAGCCCGCTGCAGGCTGCGAAGCTGGCGAAGGAGACGTCGTCGAGCAAGATGGACGCGACCGTCGAGGTTGCAGTTCGTCTGGGCGTCGACCCCCGCAAGGCGGACCAGATGGTTCGCGGCACGGTCAACCTGCCGCACGGCACCGGTAAGACCGCCCGCGTCATCGTGTTCGCAGTCGGAGAGAAGGCTGCCGAGGCCGAGGCAGCTGGAGCCGACGCCGTCGGCGCCGAGGACCTCATCGAGCGGATCCAGGGTGGATGGCTCGATTTCGACGCCGCCATCGCGACTCCCGATCAGATGGCCAAGGTCGGCCGCATCGCCCGCGTCCTCGGACCGCGTGGCCTGATGCCGAACCCGAAGACCGGCACCGTGACGGCTGACGTCACGAAGGCCGTCGCGGACATCAAGGGCGGAAAGATCAACTTCCGCGTCGACAAGCAGGCCAACCTGCACTTCGTGATCGGCAAGGCATCGTTCGACGACGCCAAGCTGGTGGAGAACTACGGCGCCGCGCTGGACGAGATCCTGCGTGCGAAGCCGTCCTCCGCGAAGGGCCGCTACGTCAAGAAGGTCACCGTTTCGACCACCACCGGCCCGGGCATCCCGGTGGACCCGAACCGCACCCGCAACCTTCTCGAGGATGCCGACGCGTAAGTCTCGCTACACACAGTTCGGCCGGTACGGAAATCTTCCGTACCGGCCGAACTGCTTTTTCCGGGTTCAGTTCTCGTCGGCGGTCTCCGGTTCGGTCTTCTTCCGCCACGCCAGCATCACGGAGTCCGTGCGGGCCGGCACCCAGGGCATGAAGATCGCGACGACGACCGCGCAGACCACGACGGCGCCCGCCGCGACGAGCGATGCGGTGTGCGAACCCTGTAGGACCGTTGTCTTCATGGTGAGGATGAGATTCTCACGCTGCTGCTCGAGGAACGGCGGGATCTCGCGCTTGCGGATCTCGAGCACACTCAGGACCGTGGCGCCGGCGAAACCTTTCTCGTCGTCGTTCATCAATGCGGCCGGAATGCGGTCGAGCAGTGGACTCATCGTCGTCGCGTAGTACGACGCGACGATCGATCCGAGCACGGCGACCCCGAGCGTTCCTCCGATTTCCCTGGTCGTGTCGTTCACGGCCGACCCCGCTCCGGCCTCGTCGAGTGGCAGCGACGCCATGATCGACTCGGTTGCCGGTCCCTGCACGATGGCCAGGCCCAGCGCCATCGACACCATCGACGGGAGCACGTCCGTCAGGTAACTGCTGTCGACGGCAACCTGGCCCCCGAGGTACAGGCCGACCCCGGTCAGGAGGAGACCGAACACGATCACCGGGGTGGTCCCGACCCGCTGCGCCAGCAGTGTGGCGATCGGGGCGCCGACCGCCACCGACACCGCGAACGGCAGCGAGGCGACACCGAACTCGAACGGCGTGTACTCGCGGACACCCTGGAAGTACTGCGTGATGAGGAACAGGAAACCGAACATCGAGAAGTACCCGATGGCGATCGCGAGGGCGGGCAGGGAGAACCGTCGGTTGCGGAACAGTCGCAGGTCGAGGACGGGGTGGTCGGTGCGCAACTCCCAGAAGACGAATCCGGTCAGTACCGCGATCGAGAGCGCGACGGCGCCGACGGTGACGGCCGACGTCCACCCGTGGTGAGGGGCTTCGATGATCGCCCACACGAGGACGGTGATGCCGGTGATCGAGGCTGCGATGCCGAGGAGGTCCATGCGCCCGATGACGGAGGCACGCGATTCCGGCACCAACATGAGCGTCGCAATCGCCGCGACTACGGCGATCGGCACATTGATCCAGAAGACGGAGTGCCAGCTGAAGTGCTCGAGCAGCCACCCACCGGCCATCGGGCCGATGGCGATCGCGAATCCGGCCATCGCGGTCCAGGCGGCGATGGCCAGCGCTCGTTCCCGCACGTCGGTGAAGATGTTGATGACGAGGGCGAGGGTCGCGGGGAAGACGGCAGCGGCGAAGACACCCATCGCGGCGCGGGCCGCGATGACCTGGCCCAGACTCTCGGCGTTGGCGCCCGCGATCGACATGACGGCGACGCCGATCAGGCCGATGACCATGACGCGTCGACGCCCATAGCGGTCGCCGAGGTTGCCGAACGCCAGGAGCAGCCCGGCGAACGTCAGTGTGTAGGCGTCGACGACCCATTGCAGGCCGCTGACGCTGGTACGGAGTTCGACGCCGATCGAGGGGAGAGCGACGTTGACGATGGTGTTGTCGAGCACGACCAGCAGTTCGGCCAGGCAGATCACGGCGAGCGCGAGGAAGCGGCGCGT
The DNA here is from genome assembly GCF_056402215.1 of Rhodococcus sp. P4_B6. NCBI lineage: Bacteria > Bacillati > Actinomycetota > Actinomycetes > Mycobacteriales > Nocardiaceae > Rhodococcus > Rhodococcus sp. P4_B6. Next base: position 125,376 of record NZ_JBFUHV010000010.1, read on the forward strand.
CCGGGACCCGGCCACGACGGCTCGGGCTTCGAGGATTGTCATGAGAAAAAGCTAGCTCATACATGTTACGTGACGTAACAGGTAATTGATCCCAACTTCGGTCTGATGGGTCACAGCCCCGTCCGAAAGGTGACGCCGGTCACGTCTCTACGTCAGGGTCCGGCCGCGATTTGGCGGTTGAGCAGGACATGCCGTAATCTGACCTGCGGAGTTCGATGCACTATTCGAGCTTCACCCCAAATCATGTTCTACCCAAGACCGTTGGTGATCGCTCCCGCAAGGGTGTGATTGAAAGTCCGGGAATGTCCGGCGGCCCACGCAGGAGGACGAGGTAGGGGGATGCGTTTCGGTTGTGGGTTCGCGCCCTGGCCGAATGGCTTCCTTTCACGCCCCGTGTGCCCTGCACCGGGGCGTTTTGCATGTCGTGGATTGTGTGCTCCGGGATACCCGGCGGTGCGCAGCGGTTCCGAAGTGGGATAACGACTGTCATGAGAGGAGGCGAAGTATGGCAAAGCCTGAGAAGGTTTCCGCAGTTGCGGAGATCACCGAGCAGTTCAAGGGTTCGACCGCTGCTGTGATCACGGAATACCGTGGTCTGACGGTGGGCAACATCACGACACTGCGACGCGCTCTCGGAGAAGGTGCCACCTACTCCGTCGCCAAGAACACCCTGGTCAAGCGTGCCGCTGCTGAGGCGGGCGTCGAGGGCCTTGATGACCTTTTCGTCGGTCCGACCGCCATTGCATTCATCAAGGGCGAGCCCGTCGATGCTGCGAAGGCTCTGAAGAACTTCGCTAAGGACAACAAGGCGCTCATCATCAAGGGCGGCTACATGGACGGCGCTGCGCTGTCCGTGGACGAGGTCAACAAGATCGCGGACCTCGAGTCCCGCGAGATCCTGTTGGCCAAGCTTGCCGGCGCGATGAAGGGCAACTTGGCAAAGGCCGCAGGCCTGTTCAACGCTCCTGCTTCGCAGGTGGCCCGTCTGGCCGCTGCTCTGCAGGAAAAGAAGGCCGCAGAAGGCGGAGCTGCCGAAGCTCCCGCCGAGGCTGCAGCCGAAAGCTGATCCGCACCCGCGCATCACTGCTATAACCCCGCCCGGTCGCGGATCAGCGACATGGGACTTACAGGAAGGACCGCCACAATGGCGAAGCTCAGCACCGAAGAGTTGTTGGACCAGTTCAAGGAGCTCACCCTCCTCGAGCTCTCGGAGTTCGTGAAGGCATTCGAGGAGACCTTCGAGGTCACCGCCGCTGCCCCGGTCGCCGTTGCCGCTGCAGGCGGAGCACCGGCTGCCGCCGAGGCTGCTGAGGAGCAGGACGAGTTCGACGTCGTCCTCGAGTCGGCCGGCGACAAGAAGATCCAGGTCATCAAGGTCGTCCGCGAGGTCGTTTCCGGCCTCGGCCTGAAGGAAGCCAAGGACCTCGTCGAGGGTGCTCCGAAGGCCATCCTGGAGAAGGTTGCCAAGGACGCGGCCGACGCCGCCAAGGAGAAGCTCGAGGCTGCCGGCGCGAAGATCACCGTCAAGTAAGACGGTCTCTCACCCGCGCTGCTCACCGAGCAGACGAAGAGGGCCACTCCCCATCCGTGGGGAGTGGCCCTCTTTTTTGCGTCCTCGGGGGGCTTCGGAGTGTCGAGATTCCTGACCGAAAGCGGGACGCGCGATCAAGAATTTCGCTACCGTTATCCCAGTTCAGACGCGTTGTTTTGCATAGTGAGACCCGCAGTTGGCATGCTTCCTTACTCATGAGTAGCATCCCTTGTCACAGGTAACACGTCGATGCGATAGAGTGACCCAACCCACACGGGGTGAGTGCATCGAACGGTCGCGGAGGTAATGGTGGGAGTCGAGGTATCCGTCGAGGGACTGACCAAGTCCTTCGGCTCGCAGAGGATCTGGCAGGACGTCACGTTGACCCTTCCGGCCGGTGAGGTCAGTGCGTTGCTCGGGCCGTCGGGCACGGGTAARTCGGTGTTCCTGAAGTCGCTGATCGGTCTGCTCCGTCCGGAGCAGGGGTCGATCGTSATCGACGGCACCAACATTCTCGAGTGCTCCTCGAAGGAGCTGTACGAGATCCGGAAGTTGTTCGGGGTGCTGTTCCAGGACGGYGCGCTGTTCGGGTCGATGAACCTGTTCGACAACGTGGCRTTCCCGTTGCGCGAGCACACGAAGAAGTCCGAGTCCGAGATCCGCAASATCGTGATGGAGAAGATGGAACTSGTCGGCCTGCTCGGGGCCGAGGACAAGCTGCCCGGCGAGATCTCCGGTGGTATGCGCAAGCGTGCCGGGCTGGCGCGGGCGCTGGTGCTGGATCCGCAGATCATTCTCGTCGACGAGCCGGACTCGGGTCTGGATCCGGTGCGCACCACCTACATTTCGCAGACGTTGATCGACATCAACGCGGAGATCGATGCGACGATTCTGATCGTGTCGCACAACATCAATCTGGCTCGGACGGTGCCGGACAACATCGGGATGTTGTTCCGCCGGCATCTGGTGATGTTCGGTCCGCGGGAGGTGTTGCTGACCAGCGAGGAGCCGGTGGTCAAGCAGTTCCTGAACGGCACGATGATCGGTCCGATCGGGATGTCGGAGGAGAAGGACGAGGCGCAGATGGCGCAGGAGCAGGCGATGGTCGATGCCGGGCATCATGCCGGTGGTGTCGACGATGTGGAGGGGATCGTTCCGCAGATGAAGGCGACGCTGGGGATGCCGTTCCGGCAGGCCGTGGCCCGTCGTCAGGAACGGGTCCGGCACATCATGCACACCCTGCCGGAGAACGCGCAGATCGCGATCCAGGAAAGCCTCGGAGCGGACGGCGTCGGCGACGAGTGGAGTCCGGGAGACGCAGACACGGACCGAATGTACTTCGAGGCAGCGGGATTCGACACGGGAGTTGCGAAGTGACGAGTGTGAAGGTCCCGATCGCCGTGGACGTCGCGCCGATCGAGCCGGACGCAGCGGAGAAGCGACGGCGGCCGCGTCTGTCGATCGCCGCGGTGGGGAAATACCTGAAGGACACGCCCATTCGCAGCCTCGCGACTTTGGGGCGATCCGGTGAGCTCGCCGTGAACATCCTGAAATACACGGTATCCGACACGATCGCCCTGCGGTTGCCCCTCGAGGAGGTGGCCACGCAGATGTGGAAACTTCTCAAGGTCACCGCACTTCCCGCGCTGCTGATGGCGGTGCCGATCGGTGCCGAGGTCTCGGTGCAGGTCGGTGGAATCATGAACCAGGTCGGCGCGAACTCGCTGGCAGGAGCCGCGAGTGGGCTGGGCGTGGTGGGGCAGGGGGCGCCGATGGCGGCGGGACTGCTGATGAGCGGTGCGGCCGCATCGGCGATCGCCTCCGATCTCGGTGCCCGTGCGATCCGCGAGGAGATCGAAGCGATCCGGGTCATGGGAATCGACCCGGTCCAGCGACTGGTCGTTCCGCGGTTCATCGCGATGGTCGCCATCGCACCGATGCTGTGCATCGTCATCGTCGCGGCCGGTGTGGCGGCGGGGCTGGTGATTTCGGCGAATGTCAACGATGTGGTGCCCGGCAGTTTCTGGCAATCGTTCGGCTCCTTCGCGACACCGACCGATCTGGTCTTCTCCGTGCTCAAGTCGGTGATCTTCGCGGCGCTCGTCGTGTTGATCGCCAGCCTGCGAGGTCTCGAAGCGAAGGGCGGCCCGAAAGGCGTGGCCAACGCGGTCAATGCCTCGGTGGTACTCAGTGTCTTCTGCATCTTCATGACCAATCTCGTGGTCAGTCAGATCCAGATGATGTTCTTTCCGGCCCGGTTGGCGTGACATGAACACACACTCCACGCATCGCAGGGGACCTGTCGGCGGGGTTCTGCTGCAACCGATTCGCTCGGTGGGTCGCGCTGCGACGTCGGTGATCGAGGAAATCGGTCAGGTGACGGTCTTCACCGTCAAGACGGTCGCATTGCTGCCCACAACGCTGCGGCACTACCGCAAGCAGACGATGACCACCATGAACAACATGGCGTGGGGGAACGGATCCCTCGTCGTCGACGGTGGTGTCGTCAGCCTGATGTTCTTCCTGGGACTGGCCGTCGGCGCCGTCGTCGCGATCCAGGCGTTCATGGCCTTCGATCTGCTGGGCTTCGGCGCGTTGACCGGGATCATCGGATCGTTCGGCAATGTCCGGGTCATCGCCCCGATCATCACCGGAATTGGATTCGCCGCGCAGGCCGGCTGCCGGATGACCGCCGAGATCGGCTCGATGCGCATCTCCGAGGAGATCGACGCCACCGAATCGATGGGATTGCAGGCCATTCCGTTCGTGGTCGGGACGCGGCTGATCGGAAGCATGCTCATCGTGATCCCCGGGTATCTGATGGCGCTCGTGGTCAGTTTCTTCACCGGAGGGTTGATCATCAAGACGTTTCACCGCCAGCCTTCGGGTACCTACGATCACTACTTCAGCCAATTTCTCAGTGTTCCGGACCTCGTGGCGTCGCTGGTCAAAGCAGTCGTCTTCTGTGCCGTCGTCACGATGATCCACTGCTACTACGGATACTTCGCCGGTGGCGGGCCCGCGGGGGTCGGCGCGGCGTCCGGGCGGGCTATCCGGGCGAGCCTCGTCGCGATCGTCGTCCTGAATTTCTGTATGACTGTGGCGATCTGGGGCCTCAGTCCCGAACTAGTGTTCAAAGGATGAGTCAATGAGCAGAGCGAGGAGTCAGGACTTCCTGAGAGGGGTCCCCGGCCGTCAGAGCCGAGTGCTGCACGGGGCGGGGCTGGGGGTCGTCGTGACGACCTGCGCAGTGATCGCTGCAGTCTGGGTATACCCGAGCAGCGCGGACACGGAAGGGTTGCCGATCAGCATCGACGTCCCCTACGTGGGCCCGGGCGTCGACTCCGGCACGAAGGTGATCCTGCGGGGCGGTGAGGTCGGTGTCGTCACYGGATTGGAACGGACGGGCGCGGACTCCGTCCGCATGGACCTCCAGCTGGATCCCGACCAGATCGGCGGCCTGACCGATGCCTTCGATGTCGACTTCCGGCCGCAGAACTACTTCGGTTCCACCGCCGTCAATCTGGTCGGCAGGCCCGGCGGTTCCGGTCTGGAGGCACACCGCACCCTGGACCGCACGCCCACAGGAGATTTCACGATGTCGACCATGATCGAGAAGGGTTCGCTGGCCGTCGACGGCACCCTGACGGACTCGATGATCACCAGCTTGGACAAGGTCGTCCGGTACACCGACGGCCTGACACCGATGTTCGATGCGGCACTCGTGCTCGGCGACCGGGTCGCGCAGACTCAGCAGGCACTTCCGGCCGACCTGCTCGGGCGTGTCAACGACGTCCTCGACGTGTTCCCGGCGTTCAATCGACAGGCGATCGATTCGCTGACCCACATCTACAACAGCACCTACAACCAGCGACCCGACGGTTCGGTAGGGGTCGACGACCCGTTCATGGACGAGACGGACGCCGGTCTGACCCTGGCGGCCGGACAATTGTTCGGACAGGCCGGGCAGTTGCTGAAATCTCACGGTGACGAACTGGTACCGGTCACCGAGGTGGTCTCGGAACTCGCCGGCGTGGTGCCGCACCTGTACGACGGTGGGGCGCGCCCCGAGCGACTGCGCACCGCCGTCGAGCGGCTGGACTCGGCGTTCGAGGACAGCGGCGACGGGCAGCGGCTCAATCTCCGGATCGTCCTGGACGATCTGCCCGCACTGGCGGCCCCGCTCGCGTTGACCGGTGCCCCGCCGTCCGAGGACGGGGCCGGCCGATGAGCAACCGAACCAGGTACATCGTCACTCTCGTCAAGCTCGCCGTCGCGGCTGCGGTCTCCGTGGTCCTCTTCATCATCGTGATCAGCGCGATGAAGAGCCCGGTGACCAATGAGACAAACAGCTACACAGCGGAATTCACCGATGTCTCCGGGCTCGGTGCACACGGGGACATCCGAACGAAGGGGGTCCGGATCGGCAAGGTCGAATCGGTCGAACTGATCCGGGACGGCGGGCGGAGTCTCGCGGAAGTGCACTTCACGATGGAGAAGCCGTATCAGCTCACCTCCGACACGATCCTCGCGGTGAAGTACCAGAACCTCACCGGCGTTCGCTACATCGACGCCGAATTCCCCGAAAATCCGGGCGGAGCAGTCGATCGACTGCCTGCCGACAAGACGCGGGCCTCGTTCGACATCACCGAGTTGTTCAACGGACTGCAACCGGTACTCGCGACCATGAGCACCGACGACATCAACACCTTCACCGACAACGCGATCTCGCTTCTGCAAGGAGACGGAAACGGACTGTCACCGATGCTCGAAGACGCACAGAAACTCGCCGGCCTCGCCCACGAC
>NZ_JBFUHV010000011.1:0-131409 GCF_056402215.1 Rhodococcus sp. P4_B6
GGGTGCGTCCTTCGTCACCTGAGAGACAGGGATGCTGGTGCAACTCGGTTCGCAATAGTCGCGCAGCAGGCATCTCCGATGCGAGTAACGCGAATGCGTCGTCGCACAGAGTTGTGTCTGTTTCGGTCGATACGTGGTCACGAACCTGGTCAAGCATGAGAGGAGTGCACCCATTCTTTCAGTGAGGACAGCGAGACTTGGTCAGATTTCGCATAAATCATTGGGCCGGCTTGAGCCCGTAGACGCGTTCCGCGTTTCCTGAGGCGATCATTGTCGCGAAGCGCTCTGCGTCAGCTGTGCTTACCCAGTCGTCCGCGATCCATTCGTCGAGGAACCGACCGAGTTCACGCCGCCATTGTTGAGCGCTGACAGCATAGTGTTCGGCAAGACCATACGCGTCTGAGGAGTAAAGGATCTTGCCGAAAGGCGCGATCTCCATGACGTGGCGGATTGCGGTACCACTGCTTGGTCCGAGATAGTGCGACACCAAGCCAACGTCGCAGTAGACGTGGGGAAAAAGTTGCGTGAGAATCGCCGCTTCGCGCACAAACGGGTAGCAGTGGAGAAGCATGAACTGCGCCCCGGTATTTCGGGTGGCAGTAAGGAATTTCGTCATTCGTGACGGGTCGGCCCGAAATAGTTGGACGTCCCCATCCCCGTATCCGGTATGCATCTGGATCGGGAGGCGTGTTTCGATTCCCTCCCACAACAGAAACTGCAACAAGACGGGTTCATCTATTCGGTAGCTACCCGAGGCCTCGCTGCGCCGCAACCACTCCCCCGCGGCGTAGCGGACCTCGGATTCTGTGGGCGGTTGTGGGGAGATGTCGAAGCCGTAGCGGTAGGCGATAATTGATTTCAGGCCCACGGCCCTGCGTGATTGTGTGTGCAAAGCCTCGCGGAAGTGTTCAGCGAAGCCCTCTGCTGTGCTGGTCGGGGCGACCTCTTCGGCGACGCGTTCGAGTCGCAGAATTTCATCGGCCGGCGTGCCGGTGATAGTTGTCATCTCTGCTGGTCCGCCGACGGGCGAGGCGGTGAATCCGGTATCAACCAGATACCGCGCTGTGCCAGTGGACGCCATGAGGCGGCGGTGCACCTGTTCATGCCCGAGTTCTCTTCGGCGGACGAGGTATTCGTCGAGTGGGGCGTTACGCTCGACTCCCAGCAGTGGCGCGCAAATTTTACGGACGGCCAGGCCGAATGGTGAGTCGAGGCTGTCGGTTCCTGCCGGGCCAGGCCAGTCCGATTCGGTTCCGAGGAGCCTGAACTCGTCGTCTGCCAGGTTTGTGGGCATTAGCCCGTGGCAGTGGTGGTCGATTAGTTGCAGCTCAGTGGTAATGCTCATGCGATCTGTCCTCGTTCGGTCCTTGTTTTCATGTGGCGGTAACCCGTTTACCGCCAGTATGTTCCGCGTTGTCACCGATGTCGATCGAACCTAGGAACCCGTGCGCTGAGGAATCCCTCCATCCGGGCTCTGCTCGGGCGAGCGCCCTTGCGGGTCGATTGGTAGTTCCGGTTCCAGTCCGAGTTCTTCGGCAAGAGAAACCCGCATGCGCTCGGCGGCCTTTCTAGCCACGACCGAGATTATGAGACCCACTGTTGCCCAGATTATTCCGAAGTTTGCGGGCAGGTTCCACGGGTTGCTTTGGTCCTTGATGTTGTACCACAGGACCACGGCGATGAACGCGATGCCGAGCGCTGGCAGCAGTACTCCAAGTAGAAGTGATCCTGCTCGATCGAGCGCCCGGAATCGTGCGCGGGTGACGAATGCAATGGCTGCGACTTCCGCGAGGAGGTAGGCCAGCATCAGGGCCACTGCACCGGCCGTGGCGAAGAGGATGTAGGCGTCAAGGGACGGGATGCCCGTGCCCAACGTGGGCCAACCGGTCGCCCAGACGGCCATGTTGGTGACTGCAACGACCGCCAAAACGAGCCACATTGCGGTGCGGGGTGTTCCACCGGGTCCATCGAGCCTGGCAAGGCGCTGTGGGCCGAAGCCGTCGCGAGCGAAGGCGAACAGGAGTCGCCCGGCGCTCGTCACCGAGGCGAGCAGGCAGGCGAATGCCGAAATGATCGCTGTGAAGATCAGGATCAGGCCGAAGGTGGTGCCGATGTAGCGCACCCCGAGGTCGCCGAGCGTGTTGCCTGAACTGGCGAAGGCTGCGATGCCCTCGGCGTCGGTTCCGAAGCCGATGGTCTGGGCGAACATGACGACGACGAACATCACACCGGTGAGCATCAGAGTGCCGGCGAGGGCGCGGGGGATGTTGCGGCGAGGGTTGTCGGTTTCTTCGCCGAGGGACGCGCACGCTTCGAACCCTGCCCAGGACAGGAACGCTGCGACAATTGCGGGGACGACCTGCGCGAATCCGACACCGCCGGAGAATGTGAAGACCGACCAGTCGATCCCAGTGTTTTCCGCCCCGCCTTTACCGAAGATGACGGCGACGAGAACGAGCATGAAGACGATGCCTAGGCCTTCGATGGCCATCAGGATGCGCCCGATGAGCTTGGTGTCCCGTCCGGCGAGGGCACCGGCGAGGATGAGTTCGACGAGGAGCACGGCGGACCAGGAGACCTGGGGTGGATGATCGCTACCACTGTAGAGGAAGGTAAGGAAGACGTTGGTGTAGTTCGATACCAGCGCTGCGATTCCGATGCTGAAGCCCAGGTATGCGCCGAGCATCGCAAAGCCGGCGAAGAATCCACTTCGGGGTCCGATGGTGACCCCGACCAGGGCGTAGACACTTCCGGCGTGATTGAGGTGCCGGGTAAGGCGGACGAATCCGTAGCCGATGAGTGAGATGCCGATCAGGCCAATCAGGAAGACGAGCGGAATACCCTTGCCGACGCCGGCTGCTACCCCTTGCCCGTTGCCGGACATGGCAAGCGTTGGCCCGACGGTCGCGAGCGAAAGGGCTGCGGCAACCCACAAGGGGAGGCGTGATTTCTGTTCGGGTTGGTCGTGCGTCATAGTTCATCCTCGATGAGAAGAGGCCCTGGTGGCGGGCCGTGGGATTGTCTCCCCCCGGGCTCGGTCAGAATGACCAGCAGTAGCGCACGCGTTCGGTGAGTTGCTCGAGATCAAGGTGGGCGAGTGCGTCGTGTTCATGACGCCGAACCGCCAGTGTGGTTTCGACAATCGAGTCTCCGAGGATCGATCGTGCGAGTTTCGAATGATCCAAGCGGTCGAGCCGGTGTTGCTGACTCTCGGAAAGTGAGGCGACTGTTCCTGGCGCGAGTGAGGCAGGGTCTACCGTGACTTCCGCGGGAAGTTCGGCGATATTCTGAATGCCATCAAATGCGAGGCCAAGCATGGCCGCGACGGACAGATACGGGTTCGACGACGGGTCAACGCATTTGAGCTCGATGTTCGCGCCGTGCGGGTTGGCGGGTGTCGCTGCGCATAGGCGCACCGCTGCCTCGCGATTCTCGAGGCCCCAGCATGCGTGCGCTCCGGACCAACGTCCGGGTTGCAATCGGTGGCTCGATAGAACGGACCCGGCGAAGATCGCCATCAGGTCGGGGAGCCCTGTGACGATTCCCGCGAGCGCTGCCGCTCCGTCCGATGTCAACCCATGCACTTCCGTGCCACCGGAGAGCAATGGTTGCCCATTGCGTGTCAGGGACATGTGCAGGTGTGCCCCATTTCCTGCACCTTCGGGTGTGGGCAACGGCGAGAAGGACACGCGTAACCCGTAGCGGCGCGCGACCCTGCCGATAACGATGCGTGCAAGTACGACATTGTCGGCTGCAGTGAGCGGATCGGCCGGCGGGAAGGAAATCTCGAACTGTCCGGCACCCGCCTCGGCATGGATCTGTTCGGTCATCAGGCCGACGTCGTTGAGGGCATGGGAGAGGTCGACGAGCATGTCGCTTTGCTCGAGCAGAGCGCGCAGACCATACGACTGCCACGAGTGTGGGTCGAGTTCGTCGTCCTCGGGGAACAACATGAACTCGAGTTCGGTTCCCACAAGTGCGTCGATACCAGAATCCGCGGCGGTGGCCTGCAGTTCTCGTAGGCGGCCGCGCGCACAGCAGTCCAAGGGCGCGCCGAACTGGTCGAACAACTCACCTGGTGCCCAGGCGACGGAATGGTCGAGAACCTTCAGCGCAGTCAGGTCGGCACGTACCCGCAGATCGCCAACCACTCCGAACTTGTCGGTGAGGGCGACGGCGTTGTCGATGCAGAAGACGGTCCACGTGGGCCCTGCTCCGATGCCAGACCGATGAAACGACAATGCGCGTGAGGCAGGAACGGCCTTTGCGTGCGCATATCCAGCTGCGTTGACGATCGACCCGATGACGAGTGCAGTACCGCTCCGCTCGAGCAGCGACATGCATTCGCGCTGGTCCTCATCGGCGAGTATCGGCATGGGATAGATGACGGGCATAGGGGTCCTCCAGAAGCGATCGGGACTGTGAACCGACCACCAAACGTGTAGTTTTTGTTTCACAGGAGCCGATATCGGCCTGCCGTGAAATACAAGTTACATCGATCACATCGATTGTGGAAGAGTTCAGGGGTGTCGACTTCGCGAAGCTGTGCCCGACAGCAGCCACCTGCAATGATGTTTTCGATGAATGCGAATCCGATACCTCCGGAGACGATCGCTCAGCGAGCACACGACCAGCTCAAGTCACTACGACTGGCAGAGCGACGAGTGGCCCGTGCATTGTTGGCCGATTACCCGAGCGCGGGACTGGGTACCGTTGCTGACCTCGCACGCAGTGCGTCAGTCAGCCCACCGACTGTTGTCCGCTTCGCTCAGAACCTGGGATTCGGTGGCTTCTCAGATCTGCAAGCGGAGCTGCGCGCCGAATTGACGCGTGATTCAAGCAGCCCGTTGTCGCGAGCCCGATGGCAGTCCGAGCCAGGATCCAATGCCGAGCTGCTCACCCAGAGGGCCGAGCAACTGTCGGAGATCGTGCTGACATCTCTCGCCGCCATTCCGGCCGCGGACCTCGATGCGGCGATCGATCTGATCGCGGACAGTTCGCGGTGGCTCTATCTCATAGGCGGCCGGTTCACCGGTGTGCTCGCCGAGTACCTCGCCCGCCACTTGGAGCAGATACGACCACGGGTGTGTCTGCTGCGGGACCCTTGGGGCGCCGATTTCGGCCGGATACTCGACACCAGCAAACGAGACGTCTTTGTACTTTGCGACGTGCAGCGTTACGAACAGAGCACGGTAAACCTCGCTTCGGAGGTAGAACGCCGTGGTGCAACATCCGTTCTGATCACCGACATCGAACAGTCACCTGCCAGTGCGCATTGCGACCTGGTTTTGCGCACCGCGGTGTCTTCACCATCGCCCTTCGACAGCCTGGCCAGTGCCTTCTTCCTAGCCGAGCTGCTCATGGTCCCGGTCATGGAGAAGCTCGGTGACACAGCGAAGGCCAGGATGGTGGTATGGGAGGGCAACAGAGGCCGCGAGCTCGTGCAGCCTGAATACGTCGAACTCGATCGACCCGAGACGCAGCCCCCTGGGCGGCCGAACGGCGCCATCCGCCGGCGCCCAGACGGTCACTCGGCCGTGAGTCGTTAGACGGTGCTCTCCAATAGAACTCGAACTGCCGGCCGGACTTCTCTGACGCCTCTCCCCTTGAGAGCCAGATAATCGTTTCAGCACAGGCCGAGCCAGCGGCAGTCCGGCCGCCGTTCACGAACTTCGGATCGAATGAGTCCACGTGGACCTTGGACGACCTGCCGCGTGCACACCATTACCGACATAAACTTATGGTTCGCTCGCACGACCGATCCTGATCTACCAAACTCTCGACCGGAGTGTGAACCAACACGCCCTCGCGATTAAGACTTAGCCTACCCTTAGCCTGGGTCCACCGACGCAGTGTGGGCGGGTGAGTTGGAACGGCGAGATGCCCTTGCGTGCTGTGGACTTCTCACAGAACCAGTTCGATCGATGCGAAGGGCATCTCTAGGGTGCAACTATCCGATACCCGGCCGGTAACCGCCGCGGCGTTGACCGCAATCTCCTCGCCTCGGTCGACCTGATTCCGGCGTTGGGGTTGGCCCAGGAAAGTGGGCTCGCTGACCTGGCAGACGAGCATGTGTCGGTGCCGACCGATAAGGGCTCGACTGCGGGCCGGAAGGTGTCCGCACTGGTGGCCGGGATGGTCTCCGGCGCCGGCACATCGACGACATGGCAGCGTTGCGGCACGGCGCCATGCCGACGGTCTTCGACCGCCCGTATGCCCCGTCGACGCTGGGCTCATTCTTGCGGTCGTTCACCTCCGGGCACGTCCGCCAACTCGACGCCGTAGCCACCCGCTTCCTGTGCGGCTTGGCCGAACGGACACCGCTGGTCGATGGCCCCGAACCAGCTGGGCGCGTATTCGTCGATCTCGATGCTCCCCCAAGCACTTCGTGCAGGGCGGTACCCCCACGATCGTGCCGGTGCACGGGCACGCCAAGCAGGGATCCGGTTACGGATATACGGGGGTCCGGGGGGTGAACGCGCTGATCGCCACCGCCACCAATGAGGGACGGGCACCGGTGATCGTCGGGCAGCGTCTGCGCCGCGGCGGAGCCGGTTCCCCGCGCGGGGCAGCGCGGATGGTCACCGACGCCGACGCCGCCGCCTGCACCCGCCGACACCGGGTGGGGTGTTGATGCGGGCCGATTCGGCGTTCTACGGACACAAGATGATGTCGGCGATCCCGCATGACGAGAACGCCGTCGGTTCGCCACGGTGATCCGTATCCGCGCCCACGAGAACCAAGACGAGCTCTCCTACGCGCATCGGGAGCGAGTCGACACCGCGGCGTCCGCCGCCCGCTGCGCAACTCGTCGAGCGAGGTTCAGACCGACAGCCGAGATCGAACCCGAAGACACTGCCGACTACCCCACCCACGTCCTACCGCCTGTACGCCGCCACGATCGGATGCCGAGGTGATCCACTCAGGTTCCAGCAAATGAACCAAGGTCATGACCTCGGTGGGCAGGACCGCCGACACTCAACGTCTGCTCTGGGTCGATCACCGACACCCACTGATCCAAACGACAACCACCGGATACCGCTACGGCCTCGGTCGCCGAGTTACCAACCTGCGGCCAGCCCGTCCTTGCGGTGATCCGACGCCGCCCGATAGACGCCGTTGAGGGGGCCGTCCCCAGCGGTCTGAGCTGGCCAATCACCCGCCTTCTCCGCCGTGTAGGCGATGGCCTGGAAGCCCCCCATGGAGGAAGATCCCGGCTTGGTCAGCTTGTGCCCCATACTGCGCAACTGGTCACCCGCGAGGTTGAACAGCTCTAGTTCCAGAGTGACTTCGTCAGTCCATTGGTTGTGATAGAACCGAGCAGCATCGCTAGCTGCCTGGGGGTTGTACCCAAGCGAGATCATCGAGAATGCCTCCATCGCCTGCGCCTGTGCCTGTTGATGGCCACCCATGTTGCCGAACGCAACAGCAGGTGGTCCGTCCTTATGGGTTATGAACCCCGGAATCAGGGTGTGGAATGGACGCTTGCGGCCTTCCACGGCGTTCGGAGAAGCAGGATCAAGATTGAACAGCGCTCCCCGATTGTGCAGAGGGAAACCGAAATTGGGTACTGTAAGTCCGGACCCAAATGAATCGTAGATGCTGTAGATGAAAGACGTCATATTGCCGAAACGGTCTGCGGTGGCAAGATAGACCGTATCGCCTGGGTTGGCGCCGCGCACTTCGGGGGGAGTGGCCTTGTCGAGATTGATGCGCTTACACAGATCGCGGGCAAAGTCAGCTGACAGCAGCTTCTGCATCGGCGGCTTGTTGAACTTCGGATCGCCGTTGTATCGATGCAGCTCACTGTATGCGAGCTTCTTGGCCTCGATCGCTATGTGAAAGTACTGAGGGTCGTGAGGGCCGATCTCGACGAGGTCTTTGCCGAGTGCCTGTGGTACTTGTCCAAGAATGTTGAGCATCAGCAGCATGCCGAATCCTTGGTTGGGCGGCGGAAGTTGGTGAACGTCAAAGTCCTGATGAGGGCTGCTGATGGTGTCCACCCACTCGCCGCGATACCCGGAGAGATCCTCTGCCGTGAGGGAGCCTCCGAGGCTTTGACTCTTTGCGAGAATCGCTTGTGCGATCTCGCCTGTGTAGAAGGCATCGCGACCGCCGCTCTGTATGGCTCGATAGGCACGGGCCAGATCTGGGTTGCGGACGACGCTGTAAAGCGGCGGCGCGGAACCGTCGCGCAGGAATGTCTTCGTCGAATCCGGGTCCTTCGCTAGGACCTCAGCCCTATCCGCCCATTGTGATCGAATAAGCTCGGTCACTCCGAAGCCTTCCTCGGCGATCTCCACGGCTGGCGCGAGAGCGACGTCGAATCCCCTGCTGCCGAAGCGCTTGAGTAATTGATCCCAACCATCGACGGCCCCGGGCACCGTAACGGTGTCGATCCCTACGAGGGGGAAACCCGTATTGGGGGTGAAGCCCCGCTGGCGGAAATAGTCCACCGACCACGCCTGCGGCGACCATCCGGCACTGGTGAGGCCGTATAGTTTACGACTCTTGGCGTCGTAGTGGATGGCGAAGGAATCACCGCCGATACCCGCACTGTTGGGCTCCACCACACCGAGTACCGCTGCGGTCGCGATCGCGGCATCGGCCGAATTTCCGCCTTCCTGGAGGATCTTCAAGCCTGCCTGGGCTGCCAGCGGCTGGCTAGTGGCCACCACCCCCCGTCGGGCCACGATCTCGGAACGTGATTGGCCCGACCACCCCGTCATCCGGCTGCCGCGGACGGCAGTTATGGATGCTCCTGGGCCTGGCTGCTCAGCCGTGGGAATACCGAGCGGCCCGCCCCGTATTGTGTCAGCCTCAGGCACAATCGGTTTCGTCGTATCTGCATTGGGCGTCGGCTTCGTGTCTTCGCCTGCGCATCCCGCCGCGAGAGCCGCGGTGCCGAGGAAGGCTGATGTGCCGACGATCATTTGCCGGCGTGAAAAATTCATGAAGAAAGAATATCAATGGATACCGGCGACGCATTTGACAGAATGTTGCATAAGATGTTCAAAACGACCAACAAAACAACGGTTGAATGCGGGGAAGCGAACTGGCCAAGGCTGCATTGGCTTGCCTCGACGTCCGCCGACGACCCAGCAATCCATCAGAGGCGTCGTCTACTAACACTTTCCGGGGCGCATGTTGAGCCGCACCGGTGACTCCGCATTGAGCACCAGCTGATGTTGGTCACTCTTTTGTGGGATGATCAACGACGCGCGACAGCCTTATTCTGTCGGGGAATCAGTACCTAGGACTGCACAGAGTGACGGACCCCGACTCGGACAGGTCGCAGGTCACTTGTAGTCCGTCGAGTCCGGCCTCCTCGGCGGTCCGGGGGCTCGGCGGTCGCCGATCTAGGTCACGTCGGCGGCCAGATCGTCCATCAGTTCGATGAAGTCATCGTATGCGGTGCGACACGCGGACGAACAGTGGCCAACAGTGGCGGCGAGATGCGGCGAGAATTGCGTCGAGTGTCGCCGGCTGGGTCAGCGCGCAGGACGGGATGCGGCATTCACGTCGAAGCCAAGTAGCGGCGCAGCACGCGAATGTCGCTGTTGCAAAGGATCTCGTCGGTGATGGTGTCCGTCAAACACGCCAGATCCTCCGCCGTGATGACGTGGGTTCCCTGTGGCCGATGAGCGTGACTTCGTCACCGACGTTCACCGGTTCGTTCCCGCAGTCGATCTGCATTTGGTCAATGGCGATAGTGCCGATTATCGGAGGTCGTCGACCACCGATAAACACTCCCCCTCTGTTGGGCAAGCATCGTGGACGCATTTGCTGACCGTCGTGCACGGGCATCGAGCGGAATTTCCACACTTTCATCCAAGCTTCGTTCGAACAAGTCCTAGCAGAACAGGCTGCCGGGGTGCGAAGTGAGCAGGCTTTCGTTACGGCAGCTTGCCGGCATCCGCTCGATTTCCGAGATCGAGTGATTGAGCAGGACCATGCTGCCCAGATTCGGTATCCACACCACGTCGACGTCCATGTCGAGCGGGTTGATGTTCGAGGAGCCTTCGCATTTTGGCGGGCGGAGACGCCTCAATCGTCGCCGCTTCGACCATCGGCAGGACGATGTAGACCCGGCGCCTGCAGGCGGGTGATGATTTCGCGAATTCATCCACCTGTCCCAGCAGCGGCAGGATGCTTGGCGCCGGGCCGCTGTCTGATTTTGCCGCGATGAATCCGAGCGGCAGCGCACGGTCGAGATCGTGCAGCTTTATGGCCAGTTCATGGGCGGTCGGGCACAGTGCCGATGATGACGGCATGGCGTTCGTTGCAGATCATCCGCGGGTACAAACGGACGAACAGGTGCAAGGGCAGAATACTTTGCTTCCTAGACAAAACCCTCCACGGGCCAGACGATGATCAATTGCCGCGAAAACAGCGCGCTGGTCTGGGTCGCGAAAGCGATGCTTATCAGCAATCCCAGATGAATCAGCCAGCCAGCGAGCAGGCGGCTCAGCCCGACCAGCAGGCCGTGGCGCTGTGATAGACCTGCACCAGGCTGTAGACCGGCAGTGAACCGCGCACCGTGAGTGCACCTGGCGTTCGATGCCGAGTCTGCGAGCCTGTTCTTCCAGAGACCCGCGAATCGGGCCAATGGAACTAACTCTTCACCGACTCCTGGAGACGAAAACCGCAGGCCACCTATTCCGCCCGGCCACCCCCGGCCCGACCCAAAAGACCCAGTGGAACAATCCGACACACAGGTACTCGCGGGGCGGCAGAGCTTGAGGTCCACTCGAACGTGGCGGTGGGTGGGATCCAATTGGCGATGCTGTCTCTGACATCGACGGGTAGGAACGGCAGCATCATGGCTGCGCGGTGGACGTGTCCGAATTCTAATCGCCAACTCCAGATCGGTGACATGATCGGGAACTCGACCTGGCGACGATTCCTCCTCCCCTGGCATGTTGGTCACCGGCGCGTGTATGTGATGAAGCCGATTGCGGTGGCCCGCTGTCGGGAACGCTGGACACGCGCTTTCAGAGCCACTACTCGGATGGCGCGGCGCTGGCTACCAATTGCATCCCGTCCAGCAGTGGTATCCATCCCCCACCGTTGACGGTGAAATGCGAGTTCGTTCCGGCGGTCGCAGTGTCAGCGCGCCCGCAGGATGTCGCGCGGATGCGCACCAGCCATTGGGAGTTCGACCGCTGCTATGCCGATACCGCCGCGGAGTCCCGGATGTGTTCGCCGGGAAGGGCCCAGCCAACCTAACCTGCGTCATTCGGGCGATGGCCCCGACCGGGCCGAAAATGCAAGCCTGGTCGGGATGCACATCGCGGTGCCACTACTTTGAGGTTGCCCCTTGAAGGTGGACACCGGATTTCATGCGGCGACTGACAGCGTAGACGACGCGATCAGTCGTTGTTCGAACTCCACCGGGGTGAGGTATCCGAGGGCGGAGTGACGGCGATTCTCTGGGGGTCCCGGCCTGAAGTGGCTGTCGGCGCCCAGCGTTCCCGCTGGTCGTATGGCTGATCGTTGAAGAATATGGTGCGCAACAGGTGTAGTGCAAGGGCTTCGGGCGGCGTGTCAGCCGTTTTGCCGTGAGGCGTTGAGTTTTGTCATGAGTTCGCGGTTGGCGGCGCGGGCGGCGGCGAGGTCTTGATCGCGTTCTTCGAGTTGCAGCCGGAGGTCGATGATTTGTTGTTCGAGGGTGACGATGCGTGTGTGGAGCTCGTCGATGTCGGTGGGTGCGCCGAGTCCGCTTGCTCGCCAGATCTGTTCGCCGAGTTGGTCGGACAGGCGTGTCTCGAGTTGTTGGGTGCGGGCGGCCATGCGGGTGCAGCGTTGCTGGGCTGCGAGCAGGTCGGCCTGCAGCGAGGCGCGGGTGACCGCGGGTCCGGTGCCGGGTTTGTCGGGTGGTTGGGTTTCGGCGGCGTGGATGCGTTCGAGTAGGTCGCGGTGGCGGTATATGAATGTGCGGTCGACTCCGGCGCGGCGGGCGATGTTGGTGACGCCGAGTTCGTCGCCGGCGGCGACCGCGGCGTCGAGGGCGTTGAGGACGCGTTGGCGTCGTCTGGTGGAGTCGGCTCGGCGTCCGTCGATCATCGCGCTGGTGGTGGTGTTGGTGCTCATGTGGTTCGCTCCGGTCGCAGGTCGGGCAGGGTTTGGTGGGTGCGGGGCATGCCGAGCATGGTGGAGCGGTGGCGATGCACGACGGTGACGGCGTGCTCGATCTGCTCTCGCTGTTCTGCGGTGAGTTCGTCGAAACCGGCATCGATGCGGGCGATCAGGCGGCGGATGCGTCGGATTTCTTCGTCCGAGGGCATCGCTTCGGCGCGTGCCCAGTGGTCGAGTTCTGTGGTGGCGAGCAGGCGTTCGCGGGTGCGCAGCAGGTCGTCCAGGTAGGCGTGCAGGTCGGGAAGGTAGGACACGTCGGTGCGGAAGTGGTCGCAGCCGGCGCAGCGGAACCGAAACGGGCAGGCGCCGCCGCCGGCTTTGACGTTGGACGGTTCGGCGCAGACCCCGAACGGGACGGCGACCTCGCCGACGGCGCGGCGAGCATGCTCGGAGTCCAGTAGCGCCTGGGCTTGCCGCCAGATGCGGTTGCCGTGCCGATCGAACTGCATCGCGGTGACCCGGTCGACGGCCTCGCGGCGCCGGGTCTCGCCGACGCGGTAGTAGCCGCCGGTCGTTTCGAGTTTGCGGTGCGACATCAGCTCGCGCAGCACTTCGACGGACACGCCGGCATCGGCGTGGCGTTGGGCGAAGCTGTGTCGGTAGGCGTAGAGCACGACCTTGCTTTTGTCGTATTCGACGCCGTCAGCGGTGCGCAGCACCGGCATCCGGTCGACCCAGGTGCGGTGGGCGAACGCGAGGGAAAACCCGGTGATCGCGCGCCCCCCTCCGGGATTGCGGCGGTCGGTGGGCAGCAGCGTCAGCTCGCCCACCGGTGTGTCCGGGTAGCGTGCCCGCACCCGCTTCTGCTGGGCGACGATCACGGCCGCGGTCGGCTCGCCGATCGGCAGCCGGCGGTCGGGTCGGTTGGCTTTGTGGTTGTCGTAGATCAGCACGGCCATTCCGAGGTCGTCGCGGGTCAGGCAGTCGAAGTCCAGTGTGCAGATCTCTTCGGGGCGGCGGCCGGTGTCGATGGCCAGCTCGATGGCGGTGCGCATCTCCGGCGAGGTCAGCCGATCCAGCTGTGCGCAGAGCTGGGCCATGATCTCCGGCGGCAGATCCCGATTCGGTTCGCCGGGTTCGGGTTCGGCGGGGACGTCGGCGACGGTGATCGTGAAGTCCTCGCCCAGGCCGGCGGCCAGCCCGCCGGGGCGGGTCAGCCCCATGGTCCGGATCCGGGTCAGCACGGCGCGGACCTCGCGGCAGGCCCGGATGCGGGCGTCGCCGCTGATCTGCCCGACCGATTCTCGGTAGGCCAGCCGGTGCAGGAACGCCTCCATCTCGGCGCGGCCCAACGCCGCCGGGTGATCGCCGCGGTCCTCGCGCATCCGCAGCGACTCCGACAGCCGTGCCAGGCAGCCGATGTGGTGGCGCACCGCCAGGCCGGCGCTGGTGCGGCGACCCGACCGGACGCGTCGTTTCGGCAGGTCGTCGGCGGCCCATCGTTTGGCGGACTCCCGCAGCCATGACTGGCTGATGCCGGTGAACGACAGGGTGCCGCTTTGCCCGAACACCCTCAGATCCCAGTCATCTTTGGCGACTTCGGTTTCCGGGGTCGACAGGGCCCGGCGGGCATGACCGATCAGGCAGTGGGCCAGCCCGGCGAATTCCAGGTCGCGGTCGTCGTCGGGAAGGTAGTCGGTCAGCGAGCTCAGCCGCCGGCGGCGGACATCGTTGCAGAGCGCCCGCAGCACCGCCTCGCGGGTCTTGACGGCGTTGATCCGGCAGCGCTGCTGCAGGCCCACCAGCAGTTCGGCGACGACCAGCGGCGGCAGTCCACGCAGACTGACCTCGCCGCCGCGCCCGATCGCCGGTGAGATGGCCCGCCACCCGGCTTCGTCCAGGTCCGGGTCGTGTGTCCGGGCGGTGCGCAGCCGCTGCTGGTGCGCACCGCAGTAGAGCCCGTCGGGGTGGCGGCGCTGCCGGGTGCAGGCGTCGACCGCGCACAAAGCCAGCGGCGAAAGCGGTTTCGCCTGCCGGTGGGTAAGAAACTGCTCGACCCCGACGCCCGGCAACGCGCGCCGCTGTTCCTCGTGAACCGAGCACAGCCCCGACCGCGCCGACATCGCGTCCCGCGCGCAACCGCCGACCAGGCAGGCATCCGGCCCGCGACCCGACCGCCGGTGACCACGCGCCGGTAGTGCGCCGATCTCATGCTCACCGAGCCCGTGTTCGGCCAGCCGGCGACGGCACGAGGCGCAGATCCTCGACCCTGCCGGCGCGGTCGCCGAGCAGTCCGCGGCCCGGCAGACGGGCCGGCCCAGCAGCGGATGCTCCGGCGCGAACGACAGCACTCGCCGCGCCGGGTCCCATCCGGCCTCGGTCAGAAAGACCGGGTCGATCACCGCGGCGATTGCCGCGACAAGCCGGTCGATCCTGGTGTCGGCAAACACGTGCGCCCCGCCGATGGTGACCGCGGCCGCCCCCGCCGCCTCGACGGTGCTCACCGGTCGGTCCCAGCCAGCTCGCGGGGGCTGTGGACCCGGTCGACGGCCTCACGCAGCCGAGCCGGGTCGGGGTGCACGTAGACCTGCGACGACCTCATCGAGGCGTGCCCGAGCAGAGCCGCGATCTCGTCGAGGCTGCTGCCCGCATCGGCCAGGTTACTGCCGAACACGTGCCGCAGCCGATGCGGAGTCACATGCTCGATCCCGGCCCGCCGCGAGCACGCGGTGATCACCTCGTTGATCGCGTCCGGGCGCATCGGAGCGCCGATCGGCTCCCGAAACAGGTTGACCAGCAAGAAATCCGACTCGGCTGCCCGCGGCACCGCACACCGCTCGAACGCGTAGCCGTCGACAGCCTGCACCCCCAGAAAGTCCAGCGGCACCACCCGCTGTCGGCGAGACTTGGCCCACGCCCCGTTCGGATTGTCCCGGCGCACCACATGCAGATGCGCCCGCGGTATCCCGCAGCCCAGCAGACGCGAGTCGACCAGTAGATGCACATCCGAGCGCCGCAACCCGACCAGTTCACCGCGGCGCAAACCGGCCCGCGCCATCAGCAGCACGATCAACCGGTCCCGCGCCGACCGGCAGGCCCGCAGCAGCGCCACGATCTCGGCGTCGCCGGCCCGGTCCACCACCGTCTCCGGCTCGTGCAGCCGGTGCCGCGCCCGCAACCGCCAGGCCAGCCGATGATCCTCACCGCGGGCCTGCGCCGGAACGTCACGGTCGTCGGCCAGCTCGTAGATCAACGACATCAGCTCGCCCGGTGCCTGCCCGGCCGCCACCGCGTGTGCGACGAATCCCCGCACCGCGGTCAGCACGGCGTTGATCCGCCGAGGCCCGCGCACCGGCTCCGCACCGGGGCCGGCCAGCACCTGCCCACCCGCCACCACCTCGACGCCACTGACCTGCGGTCCGGCGTGCCGTAGCCACGTGATGAACAACCCCAGCGCCGCCACCCCGTCATGCCAGTGCCGGCCGGTGCGAGCGCACCACCGCAGGAACAACGCGATCCCGCCCGCATACGACCTGGTGGTCAATTCCGAGCCGTCGCGGCCGAACCGGACATGCCGCAAGAACGCGTCCGCCTCGTCCACCACGGCCAGGTCCTCGTCGAGCACCGTCCAATACCGCACCCCGGACGGCAACCTCACCGGAAACGCCCGCATCCTGATCTCCTCTCGTGGCAGGCATCTGTAGGACTACCAGCCACGAGCACCACAACCCGGGAGATCTGTTGCAAACCGGTCCGTGTCGCGGGACCTATGCAACGTCACACAACAACCCGGCTGACCCCAGAGAACGGCGACGTCGATTGAAGTACGAGAGCCACTCGAACAGCTCCAGCCGTGCCTGCGACTTCGACGTCCAACTCCGTCCGTGCAGCCACTCCCTCTTGAGTCCTTGGAAGAACGRCTCGGCGAGAGCATTATCGTAACTCGAGCCGACCCGTCCCCGACTCTGCTGGATCCCATGACGGCGKCATACATCGACGAAAGCTGCTGCGGTGTACTGGGCGGGCTCAACCGGTCGATGCAACACCTCGATCACGGAGGTGTGCGATGGGATGGGGCAGCAAGCAGATGTTTCGGGCGCCGGTGGGTGCCAGGCGGCAGTGGGCGGCGGACAGGGCATTGCGACCTCCGATGCGTTCACCGGGCCGGCCGGAGCCCTCTCGTGCGGTGCAGCGGGACTTCTGGCGGCGGATCGCATCGGGAGTGACGACGGTCGAGGCCGCGGAGGCCGTCGGCGTGTCGTGGCCGGTCGGGTGCCGTTGGTTCCGCCACGCTGGCGGCATGCCGCCGATCAGCCTGGACGAGCCCACGGGCCGCTACCTGTCGTTCGCCGAGCGTGAGGAGATCGCACTGCTGCGCGCCCAGGATGTCGGCGTGCGCGACATCGCTCGTCGGATCGGACGTGACCCGGGAACGATCTCACGCGAACTGCGCCGCAACGCAGCGACCCGGGGCGGCAAGCCGGTCTACCGGGCACTGGTGGCGCAGTGGAAAGCGCAACAGGCCGCGAAGCGCCCGAAGACGGCGAAGCTCGTGGACAACGACAGGTTGCGAAAATACGTGCAGGAGCGGCTCTCCGGCAGCGTCCGCCGACCCGACGGCACGATCGTCCGCGGGCCGCAGACGCCCGCGTGGAAGGGACTGAACAAGCCGCATCGGCAGGACAGGCCATGGGCGACGGTGTGGAGCCGAAGAACAGATCTCGCACCGGCTCAGGATCGACTTCCCCGATGATGAGTCCATGCGCATCAGCCATGAGGCGATCTACCAATCGTTGTTCATCGAGGGCCGTGGCGCGCTCAAACGGGAGCTGGTCGCGTGCCTGCACACCGGGCGGGCGCTGCGGGTCCCCCGAGCGCGGTCGCAGAACAAACCGCAAGGGCATGTCACCGAGGACGTCGTGATCAGCGAACGCCCCGCCGAAGCCGCCAATCGCGCCGTCCCGGGGCACTGGGAGGGGGATCTGATCATCGGAACCGGCCGGTCCGCAATCGGCACGCTCGTCGAGCGCAGCAGCCGATCGACGATTCTCGTGCACCTGCCTCGGCTGGAGGGTTGGGGCGAGAAGCCACCCGTGAAGAATGGTCCTTCCCTCGGCGGCTATGGCGCCGTCGCGATGAACGCCGCGCTGACGACATCGATGACCACCCTCCCCGAGCAGCTCCGCAAGACCCTCACCTGGGACCGCGGGAAGGAACTCTCCGGTCATGCCCAGTTCGCCCTCGATACCGGCACGAAAGTGTTCTTCGCCGACCCGCACTCACCCTGGCAACGACCGACGAACGAGAACACGAACGGCCTGCTGCGCCAGTACTTCCCGAAGGGAACCGATCTGTCCAGGTGGTCCGCCGAGGACCTCGAAGCCGTCGCCCTGGCGATCAATAACCGGCCCCGCAAGATCCACGACTGGCGAACCCCGGCCGAGGTCTTCGCCGAGCAGCTATGCTCACTGCAACAGCCAGGTGTTGCGACGACCGATTGAATCCGCCCTGTGWTCCGCGGTCACTGTGGAAGATGACGCCACCGACGTCACCACCKCGGGTGCGCACYGCCATCTCGATCGCGTCCGTGACGAGATCGGTGCGCATGTGGTCGGCGATGGACCAGCCCACCACCCGGCGTGAGCAGATGTCGATCACCGTGGCCAAGAACAACCACGAGGATCCCACSGGGATGTAGGTGATGTCCCCACACCATTTGGTATCGACAGCCGTAGCGGTGAAGTCTCGCATCACCAGATCCGGCACCGACGGAGCCGACTTGTCCGCGATRGTCGTGCGCTTGCTGCGGCGCAGGTGCCGGCCGACCACGTGGTGGATTCGCATCAGCCGGGTCACCCGTTTGCGGTTGATCTTGCGTCCGCGGGAGCGGAGWTCGGCGTGAACGCGCGGGGCGCCGTAGGCGCTGCGGTGCTCGGCATGGATGGCGCGGATCTCGGCGACTGTCGCAGCCTCCTCCGCCGCGTGCTCGGCGCGAGCATCCTCGGTGGCCAGGTGCCGGTAGTAACCGGAGCGGGAGGTTCCCAGCACCCGGCACAGCCGCTGCACGCCGAACTCGGCGCGATGGTCGGAGATGAAGTCCCAGCGGCGGGTCTTCACTTCACCTCTTTGATGCTTCTATGTCAAGCCGCCGCCGAAAGCGATGATTCCGASGCGTTTCCGGTCGCGGACTCGTGGRCGCGCAGGACCTGAAACACCCGGTCGGAAACACGTCGGCGGAGCAGGCGCACTGCTTCCCGCTTCGTCTTCCCGGCTGCCTGCAACTTGGYCACGTAGTCCTTGCCCGGCCCGCCGCGRGCGACCTGCGTAGTGGCGATCGCGTGCAGCGCGGCGTTCACGGCACGGTTGCCACCGCGATTGAGGCGGACCCGCTCGTGGGCCGACCAGACCGGGATCGGGGCGGTGCCGTTGAACTTCGCGTAGGCATCTTTCGAGTGGAACCGTCGAGCGTCGGCTGTCTCGCCGATGATGACCGCGGCGGAGAGGACTCCGCASCCGGGTATCGCGAGCAGCGACGGCGCGATCCGCCGAACGCGGTCACGGATCTGGCGCTCGAGATCGTTGACCTGCTCGGTCAGCTGCCGGCACCGGTCGAGGAGTTCGCCCGCGATCTGGGCGACCACACCGGTGAACGCGGTCAACCGTTCGGCGAGCTCGTCCATGACGCGATACCGCCGGATCCCCCGCACGGGAATCACCAATTCGGGGTCCAGTTCGTGCAGGTGCCAGCGAAGCCTGTTGATGAGTTTCGTTCTCTCGCAGACCAAGTTGCGTCGGTGATCGGACAGGAGCTTGACCTCCCTGGTGGATTCGTCCAGTYGGGCGATCGGCAGATTCTCCTCACGCAGCGCGGCCATCGCCACGGCGTGGGCGTCGATGGGGTCGGATTTTCCCGGCTGGCGGGCGCTGCGCCGGYGCAGGGCCATCAACTGGGTCTTGACCCGGACCACCGCGTGGCCCCGGGACAGCAGATCCGATTCGAGCCGCCGAGTCACRTGGCGGCAGTCCTCGAGCGCGAACTGCACCTGCGGCCACTGGGCGGCCCACTCGATCGCCGACAGATGMCCCTCGGTGGTGGCCTTGACGGTCCGCTGCCCGACCTGWCGGCCGATGTCGTCGACCGCGACGAGGGTGTGGGTGGATTTGTGGGCGTCGACTCCGATCACGATCAACTGGCGACTCCAATCCGGTTGACGGGCTGTAGGCGTCGGATCGGTGCGTTCGCGGGCAGGCCTCAATCGGGCATCAGCGGCAGGCTTCTATCAAGCCACACGAACGACCCTCCGGGCCCGGTGGGACCGCACATCAAGACAAGCCACCAGGCCGTGGACCGGGGCAGCAAAATACCGAGCGAATCCCACCGGACCTCTCCAGGATGACATTGACGCGAAATACGCGGCTGCCCGGCGCAGGATGTCGCGTTCGRGCTGCCATTCCTTCTCGGCACCGCGTAACCGGGCGTTCTCTGCCCGCAGCCGCGCGAGCTCGTCCGCTTGGGTTTCCCCACCGGCGGTGCTGCGGGCCTCCTGGCGTCCATTGCGGGCGGTGTCCTTGCGGACCCACGTCCGTAGCGTTTCGCCACTGATGCCCAGGTCCGCGGCGACCGCCGCGTATGTGCGCTGGCCGTCGGCCGCGCGGTACAGCGCGATCGCGTCTTTCCGGAATTTCTCCGTGTACAGAGACTGGCGTCCCACTTCGACATCCCTCCTGGCTCTACTAGAACCATTGTCAGGGGTGTCCACTCCAAGGGGGCAGCCTCACTTCGGGTGTTCGCGGTCCAATACTCTTGCGGACACATCCGCAAAGGTGGGCCATCCGCCGACAATCGTCGGTTCACCGGCGGATGGCCCACGGAAGACAGATCCCCCAACAGAACGGCGCGCGCCATATTGGGCTGTGGGCGATCTGCCTGTCTTACAGGGTCGCCGCGGCGTAGCCGTGAGCGCCGGCGACCTCTTCGGAAAGAAGCTTGCCGTCATGAGTGGACAACCCCTCGGCCAGACCCGGCACGGTCGCAGTGGCCTCTTCCCAGCCCTTGTCCGCCAGCGCCACCACATACGGCAGCGTCGCATTCGTCAACGCGTAGGTCGACGTGCGGGGCACCGCACCGGGCATGTTCGCCACGCAATAGAACACGGAATCGTGCACGTGATAGGTCGGCTCGGCATGAGTGGTGGGCTTCGAGTCCTCGAAGCATCCCCCCTGGTCGATCGCGATGTCGACCAGCACCGACCCCGGCTTCATACGCGAGACCAGGCTGTTGGACACCAACTTCGGGGCCTTCGCCCCCGGCACCAGCACCGCGCCGATTACCAGGTCCGCCTCCAGGACAGCCTGCTCGAGCTCGAAACTATTGGACGTGATGGTCTTGACCTGCCCCTGGTACTGGGCGTCGATCTCTCGCAGCCGAGCGATCGACAGATCCAAGACAGTGACATCGGCCTGCATACCGTATGCGACGGCGATCGCGTTCTTCCCGGAGACGCCGGCACCGATCACGACGACTTTCGCCGGCCGCACCCCGGGCACACCACCCATCAGCACTCCGCGGCCGCCGCCCTGACGCATCAGGTGATACGCACCGGCCTGTGGGGCCAGACGCCCCGCGACCTCACTCATCGGGGCCAGCAACGGCAGCGAACCATCGGTGCCGACGACGGTCTCGTAGGCGATGGACGTGGTCTTCGATGCCAGCAGGGCATCGGTGCATTCCTTCGACGCGGCCAGGTGCAGGTAGGTGAACAGCACCTGATCCTTACGCAGACGTGAGTACTCCTCGGCGATGGGCTCCTTGACCTTCAGCAGCAGGTCCGCGGCCTCCCAGACCTGGTCTGCGGTCGAGAAGATTTGCGCACCTGCGGCTTTGAAATCCTCGTCCGCGAACGACGAGCCGACACCGGCACCGGATTCGATAACCACCTCGTGCCCACGCCGCGCCAACTCGTGCACACCAGCCGGGGTGATCGCCACCCGGTACTCGTGGTTCTTGATCTCGCGGGGAATACCGATCTTCATGAGAGCTCCATTGGTTCTGATTGATCCGATCATGGTTCGATGAGCGGAGGTAGTTGATGCCGCCGGGAATTCGAGATCCGACGACGGTTTCGAGAGGTAATCACCTCAGCAAGTGCTGAGTCCGTTTCCGCGGCCGTGCACTGTCTAGATATCAGTGACGAGCGATCGCTGCATACCGGATATCGGTGTACTCGTCGATGCCCTCGGCTCCGCCCTCGCGACCGAGGCCGGAGGATTTCACGCCTCCGAACGGTGCCGCGGCATTGGAGACTATGCCCTGATTGACGCCAACCATACCGACATCGAGACGGTCGATGAGCCGTAGCGAGCGGTCCAGGTTCTCGGTGAAAATGTAGCTGGCCAAACCAAATTCGGTCGAGTTCGCCAGCGCAACAGCGTCGTCCTCCTCGGAGAACTGGACAATGGGCGCTACGGGACCGAAGATCTCGTTGTGCAGCACCGGAGAATCGTGCGGAACATCGCTCAGTACGGTTGGCGTGTAGTAGAAGCCGGGTAGCTCGATCCGCGCGCCGCCGCTGCGCAGCGATGCACCACCTTCGACTGCAGCGTCGACAAGCTTCGCCACCGACTGCAGTTGCCCCTCATCGATCAAGGGCCCAACATCGAGGTTCTCGATCGCGGGGCCGATCCGCAAACTCTCGAGACGGGCGATGAAGGCTGTCGTGAACTCTTCGGCGATTCCGCGTTGCACATAGAACCTGTTCGCGCCGATGCAGGACTGGCCATTGTTGCGCATCTTCGCGAGTACTGCTCCGTTGACCGCTTTATCGAGATCGGCATCGTCGAAGACCAGGAACGGTGCGTTGCCGCCGAGTTCCATCGACGACCGAGTGATGTTGACGGAGGCAAGTTCGAGC
Organism: Rhodococcus sp. P4_B6; assembly: GCF_056402215.1. NCBI lineage: Bacteria > Bacillati > Actinomycetota > Actinomycetes > Mycobacteriales > Nocardiaceae > Rhodococcus > Rhodococcus sp. P4_B6. The sequence goes on from NZ_JBFUHV010000011.1 coordinate 21,990, forward strand.
AGTCGTCGGCCGACACCGGTCGATCCGGTGAACGAGACCTTCCGTATACGAGGGTCACGGATCAGAGTTTCAGATACTTGCGCGGCGGATGAGCTCGGAATGACGTTGAGTACGCCCGGGGGAAGTCCCGCTCCCTCGAGAATCTGCGCGAATAGCAGCGAGGTCAATGGTGTTAGCGAGGCCGGCTTGAGGATCATCGTGCAGCCCGCTGCGATTGCAGGTGCAACTTTCCGAGCGGCCATGGCCAAGGGAAAGTTCCATGGGGTGATCAACAGGCACGGCCCTACCGGAGCTGCTGTGGTGAGCAGGCGACTGGCGCCGTTGGGGGCGGTCGAGTACCGGCCACCGAGGCGGGGTGCTTCTTCGGCGAACCAGCGCAGGAAATCGGCGCCGTAGTCGACCTCGCCTCGTGCTTCGTCGAGCGTCTTTCCCATCTCCATCGCGATTAACGCCGCGAAGTCTTCGCGGGCGTCGAGGATCGCCTCGTAGGCTCGCATARGCAGATCGGCCCTGTATCGGGGGGTGGTTTGAGCCCACTCGGATTGGGCGTCGACGGCGGCGTGGAGAGCGTCGGTGATATCGCGAGCCCCGGCGTCGGCGACCTCGGCAAACGCGGTCGCATCGGACGGGTTCACCACAGAGATCGTGCCTTCTTCGCCCTCCCGCCATTGACCTCCGATATACAAGCGAGTCGGAACATCGGCGGTAGCGACCCGAAGGTGCGTCGGCAACGAAGTTACGTCACTCATCAAAACTCCTGTCTTAGAAGCAGTCCGCTTCTTGCGTCGGTCGGCGAGGAGCCTCGCCGCTCGCTGCGAACTCGGCCACATGGAGAAGTCTGCGCGTGCAATGACGGATTCACGACCCACTAACTGTGCAGAAAGTGGTGGGCGGTATTAGACACCTTGAAACATTGGGGGTTCTCGTCGAATAGATAGTCGGCGGCGCCGTGCGGCGCTCAACGTTCAGAGCTCCGGCCCCCTTGGGGAAGAATAGTCTGCTGCAGATACCAGCGGTCCGTACCTGCGCTCTTTCGTTTCGCCAGAGCGATGACTTCAAAACTGTGGCATGACCGCAGCGCGTCTTACATCAACCTGTGCGTAGACGCAGCTTCGCACGACCGCAAGTGTGGAAGTACAGCAATTTCAGCGAATGATGGAGCATCGATGACTGCCTTACCCGCCTTCTGGCATCCGTTCTCGGACATGTCCAAAGTCATTGGACGCGAGGTCGAACTCGAACGTGGCGAGGGTGTCTGGCTCACCGATTCCAACGGACGCCGGTACCTTGACTCTACAGCCGGACTGTGGTTTGCCAATGTCGGCCACGGCCGTGCCGAGATTGCCGACGCTGCGGCAGCCCAAATGAAGCGGCTCGCCGCCTACTCGACGTTCGACGTGTACTCGAATGCGCCCGCGAACGCCCTGGCCGAGCGCCTCGCGGATCTGTCCCCCCTGGGGGAGACGGCCGTGTTCCTGACCAGCGGTGGCTCGGACTCCGTCGATAGCGCTGCCAAGATCGCGCGTCGCTACTGGCAGGTGCGTGGCGAATATGAACGCACCATCATCATTGCCCGCACTGAGGCATACCACGGTATGCATGCATTCGGCACAAGCCTGGCCGGAATCGAGGCAAACGCCGCCGGATGGGGCACTCTGGTCAACGACGTATTGCATATTCCGAACGACGACGTTTCTGCACTTGCGAAGGTTCTCGACCAGTATGAGGGTCGTGTTGCGGCGTTCATCGGCGAACCGGTAATTGGAGCAGGCGGTGTCATCCCACCCGAGGACGGCTACTGGAAGCAGGTTTCCGACCTCTGCCGAGAGCGCGACATCCTCCTCATCGCGGACGAGGTAGTCACCGGATACGGTCGCCTGGGTACCTGGTTCGCGTCTGAATACTATGACATCGAGCCCGACATGATCACGTCAGCAAAAGGCATCACCTCCGGGTATCTGCCCCTCGGTGCGGTGCTCGTCGGGCGCAGGGTGCGGGACGTGCTGTGGTCGCCGCAGGCGGGCATGTTCCGTCATGGCTACACCTATTCTGGGCACCCCGCCTGCGCCCAAGCGGCTTTGACCAATCTGGATATCCTCGAGCGCGAAAGCCTCCTCGGCAACGTGCGTGATCTCGCCCCCAAGCTGGCTGCGCACTTGGATGGAATCGCAGCACACCCGCTTGTTCGGCAGACACGATCGGTCGGCTTGCTTGGCGCTGTCGAATTGAACGTCGATGTACTCCCCTCGCGCCCGCGGGCTGTCGAGATGGCTGTTGAGCATCTCCGCGATCAAGGCATTCTCGTCCGAGGCCTTGTCGGCCACAGCCTTCAGATCTCCCCGCCATTCGTCATCACCGATGACGAACTGAAGATTCTTTTCGACGGCATCTCACACACCCTTGATGCCCTTTCCGCCTCGACTCCTCAGGAGGTTGCAAATGTCTGACCGTCTCGCCGGTAAGGCCGTCATCGTCACCGGAGCCACGTCCGGGATCGGACACACGATCGCCACGCGCATGCATGCCGAGGGTGCGCAGGTTCTCGTGACTGGCCGGAACGAACTGCGGGGAAAAGAACTCGCCGACGCACTCGGAAACGGCGCCCTTTTCCACGCAGCCGATATCACCGACCCCGATGCCGCGGAAGAGTTAACGAAGGCTTGCATCGACGCGTTCGGCAAATTGGACGTCCTCGTCAACAACGCGGCGCTTGATCACACCGGCGATCTTGTGACAACTCCGATGAGGGAGATACGAGAAACTTTCGAAATCAACACATTCGCCAATCTTCGGCTGCTGCAGGCAGCTGCACAATCGATGGGCAACCGCGGCGGATCCATCGTCAACATCACGTCTCGTCTGGCCACCATCGGAGTTCCGACGATGGCCATCTACAGTGCGTCGAAGGGCGCGATCCGGGCCTTGACGCGGGCCGCCGCGGTCGAACTCGCTCCGCGCAACATCCGGGTCAACGATGTGGCACCGGGGATGACGAAAACCCCCCTTTACGACACGTGGCTCGCCGGCCTTCCTGACCCCGCGCAGGCCGAACACGACGTCGTATCCCAGATCCCGCTGGGCCGACTCGCATTTCCCGACGACGTTGCGGCCGCCGTGACATATCTGGCTTCAGACGAATCTCGCTATGTCACCGGAACGACCATCCCTGTTGACGGCGGCTACACCGCCAAGTGATTAGACCCTTGACACTGCATACCGAATCGGAGAATCGGAAATGACCGGAATTGTACAGACCACACTGCCGTGGGCGCAGCGACGCGACTCTCTCGTCGGGTCGGTGATCGACTCAAGCACCTCCCTGCTTCAGCGGCAGACGCACGACATCGTACGCTTTGCAATGGGAAGTCCTGCAGCAGAGGCTATCCCGGTCGCACTTCTCAGCGACATCAGCAGTCGCATCAGCTCCACGCACGGTGCGGATGTCTTCGACTACGCTGCGACCGAAGGTCACCCCCTCCTCCGCGCTTCCCTCCTCGACTTCTTGGACACCACTGAGGAAGCAACCACGAGTGAACGGTTGATGATCACCTCCGGTGGTATGCAGGGCCTCGATCTCGTTGGCAAGTTGTTCGTCGACCCCGGCGACTTGGTGATTGTCGAAGCTCCCACATACACCAACGGTACTGCGACCATGCTCTCCTACGGTGCAGAAATCCGCGAGGTTCCGGTCGATGAGAACGGAATGGTCGTAGAGCTGCTCCCCGAGATCGTTCGCCAGGCAGGACGCACGCCAAAGGCGATCTACGTCATCCCCAACTTCCAGAACCCGTCCGGGACGACRCTATCCCTCGAACGCCGGCAGAAGCTGCTCGAATTGGCACGCGAATGGCAGTCGATCATCATCGACGACGATCCATACGGTTTGCTCCGATTCGAGGGTGGACACGTTCCAAGCCTGCGTGCGCTCTCCGACGGCGACCCCCTTGTGTTCTCTGTCCGAACCTTCTCGAAGGTCCTTGCGCCTGGACTGCGCGTGGGCTGGGTCGACGCCCACCCCGACATCGTCGAGAAGATGATCGCCGCAAAACAGGCAATGGATACCTGTACGAACCTCCCGGGCCAGCTCGTCGCCAGCGAGTTTCTCGCGGGTGGCCATCTCCCCTCGCATCTCGATTCACTGCGCACCCTCTACCGAACCCGCAAGCACGCGATGCAATCCCAGTTGCAGGAGCATCTCGCCGGGATCGCGCGCTGGACCGACCCTGAGGGCGGATTCTTCCTGTGGCTCACTCTCGACGGCGATGTCGACACCAACAGATTGTTCGAGGTCGCGCTCGCCGAGGGCGTGGCGTTCATCCCCGGCAGCGCCCTGTCCGCGAGCGGAGGATTCACCAACGCCCTACGGCTGTGCTTCGCTTCGACATCCCCCGAACGCACTGCGATTGGCATCCGTAGACTCGCGAACAGCATCGAGACGCTTACTCGTTGATCCGTGCCCTGGGCGCGCTTCGGCCACGACCAGTCGAGGAACAACAGAGCCGTCGCCAACGCGGCGTCGACTGTTGCTCCTCGACTGGTCTCCCTGTCTATTCGACAGCGCCCCAAAGACGTGCACTCTAGTAGAGTCTCCCGCGAAAGGTTGCGCTCCCATCGAACCACGCCCGATCATGGCCAGGTTCCTCGACTGCCCATACCGCGCATCTCGCGGATGATTCGCTTCCCAGCGCGGGGCCGACCGTTCGGACAGCACTGCCCCGCAGCCAATGGTGGATCAAGCCAGGGTAGGTGCCAAAAAGCACCTTCGCTGACGACTGATCGTCGACGTTGAACCGCATCTTGGGGCATCGGATATACGTTGCCCAGTCTCGCTGATGCGAATCAGCCGATCAGATCGTGCTGGAGAACATCACGACCGTCCGGCACCCCGATCCTCGCTCTGACCGAGTCGGGAATGGCAGTCGAGAAGACGGTTCGATATCGCCTCCACTGTCAGGACGTTGCAGCATCTCTGACCCTACTTACCACACGAATCCGGTCGCAGAGACGCTCGGGTAGGAAGATTTTGAACTGATGCAGAGCGATTGGCCCACTCACTTTTCCGAGCCGACCCTTGAGCGCAATGCCGAGGGATCGACGTCCTCGCACGACTTCTTCCAATCGCTTTCAACGAAAGACCACAGATCCCGTCCGACTACAGTCGTGGTGGACCGGGGAGCCATCCGCCACAACATCCGAGCTCTCAGCCCGCCCGGCACCGCAGTTCTCGCAATGGTCAAGGGAAATGGATACGGTCACGGCGCTGAGGAGGTCGCACTCTCCGCCCTTGCCGCGGGCGCGACATGGCTCGGTGTGTCGATGGTCGAGGAAGGCTTGACCCTTCGGCGGGCAGGAATCACTGCCCCCGTCCTCGTCACGACTGAGTATCCTGCCGGCTCCGAGATCATCGCGCTCAAGGCAGGGTTGACACCGGCGGTCTATTCGGTCGACGGAGCGCGGCGGCTAGTGCAAGCTGCCTCCACTTTGAATGTCGAACCAGCTGCGCACGTGAAGGTGGACACGGGTCTAAATCGGGTCGGGGCCAACCCGTCCCACGTTGTCGAGATAGTCGAACAACTCACACGGAATGGGATACGGATCGGGGCGATCTGGACACACCTGGCGGTGTCGGACGAGCTTGACAACTCGTTCACGCTCGAGCAGCTCGATCGCCTGCGGGCAGTACTCGTCGAAGTAACTTCGCGCGGCCACTCGATGCCGCTGATCCATGTCGCCAACACTGCCGCGATCATGGCTTGGCCCGAAACACATTTCGGCATGGTTCGAGCCGGAATCGGCATTTTCGGTGTCAGCCCGAGCGACCGGCTTCCCGGGGCCTCGGGATTGCGTCCGACTCTGACCTGGCGCAGCGCGGTCACGTACGTAAAACGCGTTCCCGCAGGGCATGGGGTGTCGTACGGATTGACTTTCCGTCCATCCGAGGACACCACGATTGCTACCGTTCCGGTCGGCTTCGCCGACGGATATCCCCGCAATCTTTCAAATCGGGGTTCGGTCCTGATCAACGGTCGTAGGCACCGGATCGCAGGAACAATTGCGATGGATCAGCTCATGGTCGACTGCGGAAACCACGACGTCCACCCGGGCGACGAGGTGATGCTCCTGGGCCCACAGGGATGCGAGGACGTTACCGTCGCTGAGCTCGCGTCACTGGCCGGAACGATTCCGGACGAGATCTTCTGTGGAATCAATATCCGTATTCCGCGTTCCTACATCAACTGATGAGACACCGATCTTGCGCACTTTGTTGGACATCTTTGCGCACCTAACCACCACATTCGGGCTACTGACCGTGCTGTGACCGCGCGCACAATGAAATGCGAAGCGCTCATAGCCGTTCATTTTTCGCCCGACCGATCTCGGAGTTGCCATGGTCCCGTTCTCAGAACCATCCCCAAGTCTCAAATCGCAGCTACTCCGGAAGAAGGTAGCGGTTTCACCACCAGAAGACGGATCCTCGCTCAACCGCAGTCTGGGTACTTTCCAGCTAGCGATGATCGGCGTTGGTTGTACGATCGGTACCGGCATTTTCTTCTCGCTGTCCACCGCAGTTCCTAAAGCCGGTCCAGCAGTAATCATTTCGTTTGTCATCGCAAGCGTCGCCGCAGGGCTCGCTGCACTGTGTTACGCCGAACTTGCTTCGTCGATGCCGGTTTCAGGCTCAGCGTACTCATACGCCTATGCAGTACTCGGCGAGCTTGTGGCCGTGGGCGTAGCCGCATGCCTGATGCTTGAGTACGGCGTCGCAACCGCCGCCTCAGCCGTGGGATGGAGCGGATACCTCAACCAACTGCTCTTCGATATCACCGGACTGAACATGCCGTACTGGGCGCTCCACGCGCCCGGTGTCTCGGATGGCGCGGGGAACACCGGCATCATCAATTTACCGGCCGCGATCTTGGTCGTTATGTGTACGGTCCTGCTCCTGCGCGGTGTGACCGAATCGATGTTGGTCAACACAATCATGGTCATCCTGAAGCTGGCTGTGCTCGGATTCTTYGCCGTGGTGGCCTTCACCGCGTTCAATACCGACAACTTCGCCGATTTCGCACCGATGGGCGCGGTAGGAGTCGGTGCCGGCAGCGCGACGATCTTCTTTACATTCGTCGGAATCGACGCTCTATCCACCGCTGGTGAAGAAGTTAAGGATCCACAAAGAACTGTGCCCCGCGCGATCATTTTCGCGCTGACGATCGTCCTTGTTATCTACATGCTCGTCGCAGTCGCCGCCGTCGGTGCTCAACACTGGACCGAATTTCACGGCCAGGAAGCCGGCCTGTCGACGATCCTGCAAAACGTCACCGGACAGAAGTGGCCGGGCATGGTCCTCGCTGCTGGAGCCGTCATCTCGATTTTCTCGGTGACCCTCGTGACCCTCTACGGCCAGACACGCATTCTGTTCTCGATGGGTCGCGACGCGATTGTGTCGCCTCGATTCGCCCAGGTGAATGCCAAATCTCATGCACCCGTCTTCAATACGTTGGCGGTTGCTGCGGTGGTCGCCCCTGCGGCCGCGTTCGTTCCACTCGACGCACTCGCTGACGTGACCAGCGTCGGCACTATGGTCGCATTCATCGTGGTAGCGATCTCATTGATGACTGCCCGGCGCACCATGACTCTCCGGTCAGGTTTCCGCGTCCCACTGTATCCATTCACACCGATTGCGACGGTGGTCGCCTGCGCCTACGTGCTGACCGGCCTCAGCTCGACCACCTGGGTCATCTTCGGCATCTGGGTTCTGATCGCCTTCACGTATTACCTCGGGTGGGGACGTAAGCAGACCGCAGTTCGACGGGACGTTCCCGCCGAAGATGACGCGATCGTAAGCTAGCTCCACGGCAGGACCGGAGTTCACTACTTCTGCAGGTGTAATTCTCGGTCCGCACGTGTCTTGTGGTCCGGCGCCGACTCCGGCGTCGGACCACATCGATGCATCCAGGGGTCGGGCAAACCCACCTGAGGGGCAGGATTGAGGGAGAGCGAAGTGGCGCAGACCTACTCCTTCGCCGCCCGTAGCACCAAGTCGAGGAACTCGGCATCGCGCTGACTGGTAACCGTCGTCCACGACCCACGTGCGATGCTCTCCCGCAAGGACGCCACGACCTCCGTGCCCCCGGGACCCATATCAAGCAGATACCTCACCATTCGGCGGCCAGCGCATTCGACGACAACCGATTTCAGCACTGACATCGCGTCCGTCGCCCGGCCTGCGGAGATCAGGCACATTACCAACAAGCGTCGCGCACGAAGCAACGACCTGTTGCGGCCTAGCCCACTCAGTACCTCTACCCACTCCTCCGCCCACTGACAGGCGACAACGGTCTGGTCTGGCACATGCGCCCTTAGGAGCAGGAGAATGGCGGTTTCATCATCCAATTGCGCTGTAATGGAATTGATCCCATCAACTCCGGGTAGCCGCGCTCGGTGTGCCGAAGGGATAAATGAAGTCGGCACAGGAAGTTCGAGCCTTACACGTTCGTTCATGACCGCCGCCCGCAGCCGTGGCAACGCCAGCAATGCTGCGATCCGTTCGCCCTCATCGAGATGACTCGCAGCACCCGCATCGTCTCCGTGAAGAGCCCTGATTCTGGCCCCTAGGGTGTAGTGGCGCAGCATAAAATCAGGCGAACCGCCCAACGTGTCCACATCGAAGGTCTCATCGAGGAGCTTCTCAGCGGCCGCGAGATCGTTCTGCTCGTATCGCAACTCTCCGATAAGCGCTCGTGTGAGGCGCGCCGGTTGTGAGTGAATGCTTCCGGACTCTCTGACGAGTGAAAGCGCGCTCTCATACCTGCTTATGGCGTTGCTTAGATCGAGCTGTTCGCTGTACGCCAGACCTGCGTAGCAAAGCCCGTAGGCGACGGTGTATGGGCCGCTGGTTCGACGATGATAGCTTGTAGCCCAATCCTGTACGCGTACCGCCTCGGCGAATTCGAAAGTAAACAATTTGACGATGGTTGCGACCATCGCGGCCGCCGATACGACGAATGCATCGGAAAGCTCGGGCCGAGTCAGGCATTCGTCGATTAGGGCCTCAACCCCCTCCATGCGATCGGCCGAAATCTCGATCGCACTCTGCAGTACATCGCCCTCGATGCGTAGTCTGACGGCCTCGGTGTCGCCGAACTGCCCGGTGTGAACAAGCCGCCGTGCCCGGTTCAGGGCACTCTGGGCTTCCTCTGGGCGTTGAAGTTCACTGGTGGCCCAGCCGATGGCGAGTTGCAACCTGGGGCTGGATTCGACGGAATCGAGCGCTAGTTTGGCGGTGAGGCCCAGCAGCGTAGCCATCTGCGACTGGTCAAGAAGATACGCTCGGTCGCTCTCGAGCAGATCGACGGCCCATCTCGGCTCATCTGCCGCAAGAGCATGATCGATGGCCTCGGCTAACAGGTGGCGCGCCCCGAACCATTCAAATGCTCGGCGATGAAGCTCGACGGTCCTTTCCGGTTCGTCTCGGACGAGTCGGCGATGAAGCAAACGCGCGAACAGGTGATGGTATCGGAACCAATCTTCCTCATCGTCGATTCTCGTGAGGAACAGGTCACGCGCGGCGATCTGTTCGAGTCTCGCACTCCCGTCGGGGACGTCGGCCAACACTGATGCCAGATCACCACAAATCCGTTCTGGGATCGATGTAACGAGCAAAAAGTCCAGCACATCGGGTTCGAGTGCGCCAAGGACATTCTCGGCCAGGTATTCACTGATCGTTTCATGATTGCCTGATAGGTGCCGGAGGAGATCTGCCGGTTCGGTAACTCCACGCAGCGAGAGAGTCACCAGCTGCAGAGCAGCGACCCAACCGTCGGTAGAGTCCCTGAGCGCAGTGATGTCGTCGGTATCGAGAGCGATGGAAGTGCGATCAGTGAGAAACTCGCGAGACTCTTCAAGATCGAAACTTAGATCATTCGAGTCAATTTCGTAGAGTTCGTCCTTAACTCGCATCCGACTGACGGGCAGACCGCCGACGTTGCGACTGGTAACGATCAGAACGAGGTGATGGCAACCGTTGTCCAGCAGAAATTCCACCGCGGCTCGTGTGTGCGGATCGCTAATGCGATGCCAATCGTCGATGACGACGGCGAGTTCGTAGCTTCCCTCGTGGATTTGGTTGATGAGGGAGGTCAACACGTATCGCGTGGCCGCCCGTCCGTGTTCCTCGAGGACCTGCCCCAGACCATCCGCGAGTCTAGGCTGTGATCGACGAATGGCTTCGATGAGATGCGTGAGGAACCAGGCGGCATTGTTATCGTCCTGGTCCACCGTGAACCATGCGACTGTGGTTCCCTCGCCGACCAGTACCTCACGCCACTGTGCAGCGAGAGTGCTCTTTCCGAACCCTGCTGGGGCRTGAATTAGCGTCAATTGTCGCCGGGGAGCCGAGCGGAGCGCATCGAGGAGACGCTGTCGTGGTACCGGATCGCGGGTGTGGGTGGGGGGACGGAACTTCGTGACGGGAACTGGTGGGGCAGTGTCGGGGGGACGATGGTGTGCTGCCGGGTCAGCGGCGGACGATCGCATCGGTATGGCGGCGGTGTCGTCAAGCTCTCCGGCCGACTTACTGCTTTGCACTCTCATTTCGTCGACGCTCAGTCCGAGATTTCGTTGGATTTCTTGCAACTGGTGTCCGAAGTCGGCGGCGGTCTCGGGTCGTTCGGCTGCCGTCTTCGCCATTGCTTTCTCGAGCGCCTCGCACACATCATCGGGGACTCCGACGGCGCGGAGATCCGGAATCGGTTGAGTGGTGATTCGGATGAACTGGGAGATCAGTTGCTCATCTCTTCGCCGCTCGAATGGTGCGTGCCCGGCAAGCAGACAAAATACCGTGGCAGCAAGGCTGTAGACGTCAGATTTGGCATCAGGCGGAGCACCTTCGAGTACTTCCGGAGCGGTGAATGTCGGCGATCCGGTGATGATGTTCGACGAGGTCTCGAACTCACCCGAGATCCGTGCGATTCCGAAGTCGGTCAACTGTGGCTCGCCAAATACGGTGATGAGGATGTTGGCGGGCTTGACGTCGCGGTGCAGTGTCCCCGACTGGTGCGCTGATTCCAGGGCACCGGCCACTTTGACGCCGATCTTCAGTACCTCGGACAGCTGTAGCGGTCCGGTTTGCCGAAGCTGGAAATCGAGAGACCCTCGAGGGTGGAATGGCATCACGAGGAACGGGCGGCCGCTGTCCGTCACCCCAACGTCGTAGATGTCGACAATATTGGGATGCCCTGACAACCGTCCCATGGCGCGTTGCTCGCGCACGAAACGCGACAGATTGTCCGTATCCAGAACAGATGAAAGAGCCTTGATTGCCACGGTGCGGTCGAGGGTCCGCTGCACGCAGCGGTACACGACGCCGAAACCCCCACGGCCTATCTCCACCGCACCCTCGAAGCCAGCGGCCACCAAGTCAGTCGGCGTTGTCGTACCGTGACTGATCGCCCACGGTTCGTTGTCCATCCGTTGTGCACCACCTCGGAATGATCCACTCAGGATATCGCCATACCCCATCAACGAGCGACTACAGCGAAGCAGGTCCGTTCGCGCCGTTTCGCACGACTGGGTGYGTTAGCCGTTTCAATAGGACCAAGTTGTCTTTTTCCTACCTGACCGGCGGGGTGTCGACGATCACCAACCGCCACACCGCGTGCGCCACCGCCCTGATTCAAGACTCACCGGCATCCGCAAGAGAACGAGGCGAACCACTATCGCAACCTGGCCGGGATTCCGCCCGGTGCTTGAGAACTTCCCTCGCGGCGTAAGGCCGCCGGTATCAAAGAAAGCCCTTACCGAATGCACCAGCGAAGAGCGTTTATCCGTCTGACACACTGGATCGGGTCTTTGCGACATTTGAACAATTGCCGATCTACCGCAACTTTTCGTAGTGTCCACGCCATGAACTTCCTCTCCCCAACCAGATCAATTTCGAGCCGCACCGACACCGTCTCGAACAGCCCCGAATTGACACCGCTACCGGACGGCAACATTCTCAATGGCGGCGTCTCCCACTGGTTCCARCAGACAGGCATTCCCACTCAGCGTCCTCCTCTCGGCGGCAACCGAGAGGTCGACGTCGCTATCGTCGGTGCCGGCATGACCGGGCTGTGGACGGCGTACTACCTGAAGAAGGCAGACCCTAGTCTGCGGATCGCGATCATCGAACGGCGATTCGCCGGATACGGCGCGTCGGGCCGCAACGGAGGATGGCTCAGCGGAGAGCCCGCGGGGCTCTTCCGTCATTACGTTCGCGACGGCGGAGCAGACGCGACGAAGGCGTTGCAGCGAAGAATGTTTCAAACGGTCGACGAGGTCCTTTCAGTGATGGAATCGGAGGATATCGACGCCGATGCCGTCAAGGATGGGCTGATGTATGTCGCCACCAACCCAGCGCAGGAATCACGGTTACGCGCTCGATTCGATGGGCTCTTGAAGCAAGGATGGACTGACGACGACCTCGAGTGGCTGAACGCAGCGGAGGTATCGAAGCGAGTGCACGTTGCCGGCGCGGTTAGTGGCTACCGCACGCCCCACTGTGCGCGTATCGACCCCGCCAAGCTCATGGTGGGGCTGGCTAAGGCTGTCGAGAAGCTTGGTGTGGCTATTTACGAGGGTACGACCGCGATTGACCTCCAACCGAAGAAGGTACTTACCGACCGAGGTGTGGTGCGCGCTGATGTCGTCGTCCGCGCTCTGGAGGGATACACAGGCTCCTTACGCGGGGAGAAGCGCACGCTCATACCGATGAACAGCAGCATGGTTGTGACCGAACCGCTGACCACGGAGGTTTGGGCTGAGATCGGATGGAACGGTGCTCACCTTCTCGGAGACAGCGGGCACAGCTACTGCTACATGCAGCGCACCGCGGACGGCCGTCTGACTATCGGCGGCCGCGGCGTGCCCTACAACTTTGCCTCCCGGTTCGACCCGGCCGGCCGAACTGCGACCAAGGCGATCCTCCAACTGCGTCAGCACATGAGGACGCTGTTCCCTGCGACGCGTGACGTCCAACTCCACCACAGCTGGTCCGGGGTCCTCGGAGTGCCCCGTGACTGGAGCAGCTCGATCAGCTACGAAAAGCGCGGCGGCCTCGTCCTGGCAGGGGGCTATTCCGGTCACGGTGTCTCCGGCACTAACCTGGCCGCGCGAACCGTCCGCGACCTCGTGCTGGGGGCGGACAGCGAGCTGACGTCCTTGCCATGGGTGAACCACCACAGCGGGCGCTGGGAGCCGGAGCCGATTCGTTGGATCGGCGCGTCGAGCCTGTACACCGCGTACCGCTACGCAGATCGGGCCGAAGCGCGGACTGGGCGACCGTCCAAGATCGGACATCTGGCCGATCTTGTCAGTGGTCGGCATTGACCTCTGACCTGCGCGGACCGGTGGCGCTCCTGTGGCATGCTGGAGAAGTGAGCCTAACCGTCCTGCAACTTACGGAGATCGAGTCTCTGCAGACTCGGTTTCTCGCGCCCGGACGGCGTATACGTCCCCGCGGCGGTCACGATCAACGCATGGCCATCGGCTTCTTCTCCTGCGGGCAATGTCTCCCATACCGGTGCGGGTGGTGTTGACGCCGGCTCGGTCACCGATGCATTCAGCAGATCCGCGGCAGCGGCGGGTGCCGGCGGTGCCACCGAAGCTATTTGCGCTGGAGCTATTTCCGCCGGTGCGATCTCGGTGGCATCGTCGCCAGGCTCCGGGGCGGGTGCTGGCTCGTGCAGGTCGAACAGTGCAATCTGCTCCCACGGACGGGTCACGTTTACTGCTCCACGATCCGGCCCTCGACGTCCGCCGGCGGTACGTGGTGGCGGTCGAACAACTCCTGCAGGGCCACGTCCACCACGCTGGTCACCGAGAAGTTGCGGTTCTTCACCAGCCAGTTCAACCGCGCCTCCGTCGAGGCCAGAACCCGGGTATTGAGTTGCACTTTGGTCGGACCCCTCCGCGGTTCCAGCTTCGCTACCGCCCCCACGGTCGGTCCCATCGCGTCGGAATCTCCTCCTGCGCTGAGAACTTCATCCGGCGATCGCACTGCACGCCCGTTCCCCGCCCCGGTCGGACGCTGGCGAGCGCCCTTCCGCTTTCCGGCCTGCACCATGCCTCGCTCCTCTGCTGCACTCCGGGACGGCCACTGACCAACCCGCCTACGTCCGCGTATCTCCGGGACCTTCGGCATTCATGCTAGAGAAGGACTCGCTGAATCACACGCATCTTTACTCGCGTGTCTGCACGCATTTTGACACGCAGGTCGACACGCGGAATCAAACGCTGGTCGGCACGCAGAGCGACACGCATGAATCAGAGCGGTCGACGCGTGTGATGGCCACACGGGAATCGGGAAGTACCGGTCCCCGGCGCACCCGGTGCCGGGGACTGCCGGCCGAACGAGTCCGTGGGACCGCCGGGCCGTCAGTTCCCTTTAGTCCGCGCCGTACAGTTCGGCGGTGTAGTGGACCGCTCCCCTTCGCTGCGCTTCGTCCCAGTCGACGCCCACCGCATCGGCCAGATGGTGCAGATCACCGAGGAAGTCCCCGAAGACCGTCATGGCCTCCTCCCGGTCGGTATTGCAGATGCGGGCGTAGCTGATCAGCCCATCCCCTGCCCGTAACGCGCGGACACCGTTGTCGTGGACCTGAGAACCCTCGTCGTAGTCGTAGGTGAAGTTCGGACGGGTCCTCCCCGCGAATGCGGCTGCCAGCTGGGCTGGCGAGTCGACGCCGGGCAGCCGGGCTGCGCGGAACTCGGTCATGATGTCATCGGACATTTTCTGAATCCCTTTTCGTTGTGATGGGTTGCTACACAGCGGGAGTGCGGTGCAGCGCGGCCAACAGTGCGGTATTGGTGGCGTGCGCGGTCGAGGGTTCGGTGTAGGCGAGTACGGCGGCGCTCGCGTCATCGATGACGACGCTCATGTGGGCGCGGTGGCGGGAGAGCATCACGCAGGCGCGGCCCGGATCGAGGCTGAATGGCTCGGCGGTGCGGTATCCGGCCAGCGGATGCAGTACCACCACAGCGGCACGCTCGAGCCCTTGCAAGGAATTCGCGGTGCCGACCAGCACGTCCGGGTGATCGGACAGCAGGGCGCGGATCGCTGCCGCCTGCGTCACGTGGGGAACCACTACCGCGATATCGGCGGCGCTGATCGGTCGCTGGTCCTGGGCGGTGACCAGCTCCGCGTCGAGCAATTCGCGCGCCCGCTGTGCGCACGCGGTCACCAGCGCCGGATCGGACGGGCCGCCGCAGACGGTGACGAGGCGGTGCGCCAGCTCGGGCAGCACGACTCCGCCTGCGTCGGTCAGGTGCTCCGGGGGTCGGCGGGAGGTGAACGGCAGGTCGGGGTAGAACAACGGCCCGATCAGGGCGGTGGTGCCGGGTCCGAGTCGCCAGGTGTGGCGCAGCCGGACCACGCCCACCGCGTCGCCGTGTGCGGCTTGCAGCGCGATCGGTCCCGGCAGGTTCGGGGCGGTGTCGCTGCCGTCCCATCGAGACACGTCGCCGGTCACGACCGGATCGATCTGACCGGGATCGCCGACACAGACCACCTGCCGGGCCATGGCGCCGAGTGCGCCCAGATCGGCGTAGGTGCATTGCCAGGATTCGTCGACCACGAGCACGTCCGCCGCCACGCGGCCGGGGTCCGAGAACAGCCATCGGGCGGTCGTGCCGATCAGGATCGCGCCCACCTCACCGGGCCACCGCACCTTCTGCCCCGACACCGCTGGCGTCTGCCCGCTGTCGGGTTTCGGCGGTTTCGCTTTCCACATCAGTGCCGCGCGATCGGTGAGGGTTCCCAGGCGCCGCGCGATCTCCACTGCCTGCTGCCGGGTCTGGGCCGCGATGCCGACACGCAGGTCCGCGCGGTGCGCCAATGCTGCCGCGAGAAGGGCGACCAGTCGGGTCTTGCCTGCACCGGGTGGCGACGGGACGACAACCGCGGGATCACCCGACCACACCGAGAACAGCACACGGGCGGTGATCGGGTCGGACATGATCTGCGATCCCGGCCACGGTGTGAGTGGTGGCGCGCTCGGCCTGGGTGCCGGTGCGTTCGCCGGTGCCGGGTTGGGGTTTTCGGGGCGGGGGGCGAGGATGCGCATGACGGTGCGACCTTTCACGAAAGGTGTTGTAATGCAGAATGTTTAGGGATTGGGTGCAGGTTGCCGGGGCTAGTCCTCTGCGCCTGCGATCAGCACGTCGAGGGGAACCTCACGCCGCGTAGCGACCGGTGTGTGGCCGGTGGAGAGCCAGGAACGGCGGGCACGGTAGAGCCGCCAGTATCGGCCCCGCCCCGCGCGCATCGTCTGCGGGGACGGCGACCTCGGCATCACGCACACCCGTGCTCCCGGCGCGGGGGCGTGTGCGCCGACCGGGCCGAGACCGAGGACCAGCTTTCCCTCCACGACCTGTGCCGAGGTGACCTCGGCAGAGAACTGCTCGAAGGGTGTGTCCGCTGGGCTGCCCATCCAGCCGGTGACCTCGGATCCGAGACGCAACCGTGAATCGAGCCGCTCGCAGGTCACCGACAGCGATACGCTCCGCCGACGCGACCGCATCGGCGGCGGGGTCACCGATGCCACCCCGACCGCCACGTGCCCGGTATGGACTGCGCGTTGCCGCCAGAGTGGATCATCGAGCAGGGCGGCAGCTTTCAGGTCGGCGGCATCGCATCGGGTGCGCAGTCCCATGGCGGCGCTGGCGGTGTTGTCCGGGCGCGACCAATCGTGTCCGGCTGTCGCTGCCGACAGCGCGCGGTCCCACGAGTAACGGTCGTCCTCGTGGATCGGCGCAAGGAGTGGCAGCAGCGGTCCGCCGCCGATCGTCGCGGCCCACTCGTGCAAGCCGCTGACGCTGTCATCGCAGATGCCGAACCAGTGCCGCCACGTGGTCGCCGACCGTTCGGCCTGAGGGGTGGTGCCGAGGACGTACCGCGCCGACGACGCGGTCACCAGATTCACCACCGCCGAGGTGCCGGGATGGTCTGCCCGATCCGCCCACCACGCCACCATGGCCGCCGCGCCGGCCACCTGCGGGTCCGGGTGGTGTGCGTGCGCCCGCGCCAGCGTCAGCAGGGCAGGCACGGTGCCGGTGTCGTCGGTGAGCAACGGTGCCGGGTCGCAGCGCCCCACGAGGGTGCCGCCGTGTGCGGCCAGCAGTGCCAGGGCATCGATGTCGCGGGCCCGTTCCTCGCGGCCGCCGAACCCGGCCACTGCCACGGTGACGCTGCCAGCACGGGCGACCGCGCGCACCGCCAGCGCCGCCGTGGACGGCACGAATGTGGTGTGCGTGAGCCGAGCGACCGGCGACCGGGTTTCGGCGGCATAGAGCCGCTGAGCGAGGTCGAACCATTCCACGCTCATGCCGCGCCCCGCTGCTCGCCGGTCTCCTGCACCGGATTCGCGGCACAGCGCCAACCGGCGCGCAGTGCCGCCGCCGCCGCATCGGTCGCCGTACCGGCCACCACCGCCGCGACCTGGTGGGCGGTGATCCCGGTACCGGCCAACACCCGGTCGGCGTAGCGGACGAGGTCGCCGCCGTCTGCCGCGCTCATGCGCGTGCTCCCGCGCCGACCGGCACGGACACCGTCGACGCCCACGACGGTGTACGCCCCGTCGCTGTGTCGCTGCCGATCACCGCGCACACCAGATGCGACCGCGACGGGCGATCCGGCCAGGGCGTGTCCCCGTCCGTCAGGACGATCACCACATGCGGCTGCGGGCGCGCAGCGTTGGCCGCCTCGATACCCACCCGCATGTCGGTGCCGCCGCCGCCGATCAGTGTCACGTCCGCGATGGACCGAACTGGCTGCGCCGTGGTGCTCGACGCATCACAGGCCAGAATCCGCACCCGATCACGTGCCACACCGCCAGCCCGCAGCACCCCGGCGACCTCACTCATCGCCGCATCCAGATCGTCTGCCGACATCGATCCCGACGTGTCGACCACAATCGAGACCGTGATCGACGGGCCGCGCATCGCCGGAGCGACGATGCCCGGGATCCCGCGCCGCGAGGGTCGCGAATACGTGTAGTTCGTCCGCCCCGCCTGATCCGCCACAACGCGCCGGATCACCGCACGCAACAGCCGATCCCATGCCACCGTCGGCGGTGCCAGTACCTCACCGGCCCACCGTGCCAACCCGGCCGGGGCGCTCCCCCGCCCCTTTCCCGAAGACTCACGAACGGCCTGCGCGACATACCGCCGCACCAGGTCAGCCTCCGCGCCGTCGAGACCTTCGGTGACCTCACTCCCCGCCGCACCCAACTCGCCGGGCACAGCAGGGCACCCCGCACCGGACCCGCACCCCGGATCACCATCGCCGTCTGCGTTCGGAGATGAAGGGGCAGACGGATCGACCAGGTTCGTGTAGTAGTCCTCCGCAATGCCTCCCGATGCGCACCCGAGCGACTCCGGGGTGATCACCCCTTCGGGCAGTCCGACACCGGCCGCGAGAAGGTCATCGTTGATTTCCGCATCGGCGGCGTAGTTCCACGCCAGATGCTGGACCGGCTTCGGCAAGAATTCTGCGCGCGCGGCATGTGCCCGCAGCAAGTGCCCAACCTCGTGCAACAGGACCGCACCCGCCACCGGCACCGGCCACGCGTCCGCACCGACCAGCAACGCCGGATCGAGATACACCCGCCACTGCGCATCCACCGCGAACGTGCCCAGCCCCGGCGCAGCCACCGGCTGCGCCGCGAACAACGCCCGCATGAAGTACGGCATCTGTTCGGCAGAGACCAACCGGGCCAACCGAAACGCGCGCAACTCGTCCGGGTCGAGTACCCGCACCGCGCTCACGCCGCCTCACCGACCAGACCCGCAGCCACCAACATTGGGGAGAACCGTTTCGCCGCAGCCGGAACCACAGCCTTGGCGGGCCGCGCCTTCGCCAACGTCCGCGCCGCAGCACCCGCCACATCAGGTGCACCCGCTTCCGCCGCCGCGATCAGCGGCCCCCACGCGCTGCGCCACAACGCCGGACCGGCCGTCGACCGTCATGGCGGCAACCAGGGCTCCCGAGCCGGTGACGACGGGTGTCGGCTTGACCGCCGGGACCATGGTTCCTCCCACTCCGGTCGACATGTTGCGCCAATGCACGGTGCAGGAGCAGTAGCCGACGAACTCGGTGATACCCCGCCGCTCCGGGTCGGTGCGCACCGTCACCTGCGTGTAGACGAGGCTGGGGAATCCCGTGGGCAGCGTGGTGATCCCGACGACTGGCACCGGAAGGGCGGTGTCGGCGGGCGCTGCGGTCGCGCGGCCGCAGGCTGTAGCAGCACGACTGTCGTCGCCCGGCGCTGATACCTCCACCGGGGCGCCCACACCCGCACTCCGGGGCGGATGGTTCGCTGTGCGCAGTATGGCGCTGGAGATCAAGGCATCTCCAATTTCATGATCATCTCCGTCGAGGATGGTCATGCCCTCATCGAGTCCTTGGTGGACAGCCCGAGAGCATTCCCACTCCGGGTCCAGCTGAAGTTCCTCACACCAGCGACCTGAACCGTCGTGTCCGCGGCACGACGCCGCAATGGCCTTCCACGGGTGACACATGCGGGCGTGGTGACCCACCAGAACGGAACCTCTGGATGCGTGTCCGCCGGACGCGGATCCAGGCGGGCGAGGCGCTCGTCGGGTGGTCGCCCGGCCAGGGATCGCACCGCGTCGGCGACATCGGCCGGACCACCCCGACGGTCCGGCCGGTGGTCGAGGGTGCGGTACACGCATCCTCCACCGCCGACCTCGGCCGCATCCGCAGGTCAGGCGGGCGCCAGTGAGTGTGAATCCCTCGTGGGCGAATTAATCTGGTCGGTTGTTTAATTTCACAGACTGGGAAATCCGGATTTATGTGAAACGCGGCCGACTGGTCCGTCCGATAAAGGAAATAAGCGCGAAACAACGTTCGCGTGGATACCCGACCACAGCAGAAGGAGTGAAATCTGCATGGGTTCTGCAGGAATTGATTTCAACGTCGCTCTCGAGGCGTTCCTCCATTGGCTTCAGTTGAGCTTCGGCATCGGCGGCGGCATCGGCTGACCGCCCGAAGCGTCCGGAACACCGCACCGTAGGACGGGAAGCGGTGGTGCTCGGCTCGCCAAAAGGTGAGCCGAGCACCACGCTGAACTGCGCAAACTGCAATGTCTGCCAGGCCCGGCGGCACGCCGGTGTCGAACCACCCGTCGGGGAGCGGTCGGACCGGCCCGAGCGGTTCATGCTGGTGTGAGGCCCGGTTTCCGTCGACGGTTCGGAGCGCTCATCCGGACGGTCGCACACGTCCGGGACGGGTCCGAGAAAATTGTTCGCGCGGCGCCGAAATATTCTCGTGGAGCCGAAATTTCTACCGCCTGAGCGCTCATTGCCTGAATTGCGAGGGTGACACTATTCGAGGTGGTCGGAAATGATGCGGTGCACAATTCGCGGGCTTCGTGGCAAGCGCGGTACGTCACTGAACCCCGGGCGCATCACACCTCCCCACCAATGCACAACACACGAGCACACGAGCACACGAGCACACGAGCACACGAACGACGAGACGGGAAAGGGGTGGCCAGATGAGTGCTGCACCGATGAGCCGGATGGTGTCCTTCGAGCTGCGCTGGTACAGCCACGGCGGCGGCCCGGAAGAGACCATCCTGGCGGACTTCGGGATGAGCCCCACCGAATTCTTTCGGGAACTGCACACTAACCTCGAACTCGACCCGCCGACGCCACTGCAACCGAAACTGGTCGAGACGATGAAGGCCGTTGCTCGCCGACGTCTGTGGGCAGGCTCCTGACCACACCGGCACCGATCAACCCGGCCCCGCCGCGGCGGCTGGGCACCCGGAAGCGTTCCCCGCCGGAGGGTCTCCCGTCGGTGACCGCAGGGCCCCGGGTTCGCAACCGCGCGGTGTCCGGGCACGYGGGAAACGCGACATCAGCGCATCACGACCGCGAAGAGCGCGAACCGTTGTGGATCAATTATTTTCGTAGCACTGGTGCTGGAAAGGGCTCATGGGATTCCGGCCCCGCGGGCGGCGGGTCCGGGAGCGGTGCCCGCGCGGTAGCTCCGTTGCTGTCGGAGCTTCGTTGGGCGGGACACCTGCCAGGTGTGCACCCCCGCGCGGTATCCCCCCGAGCCGGGTCGGCGGCGGAGACGTCATCGTCAGTGTCGTGGTGGTCTGGGCGGCGAGGTCCGAGCTTTGGGGGGTGTGTCCGTCGCTTACCTCGGTGGTGCTCGATGTTCCTGGAGGGAGTCGATCTCGGCGGAGACCTCGTCGAGGCGGCGTCTGGCCTTCGCAAGCAGGGCCCTCGAGTTCGAGAATGCCGACTTCCAGGCACCCCTGGTCAACGACCGGTCGGTGACCTCCCGATCGACCGGCGACGGCTTGCCCGCGCAAGAGGCTGCGGAGTCGTCCTTGCTTGTCCGCAGAACTCGACGCCGAATGGAACAAGCACGCTCGAGCAGCGGAATCCCTTGTGGACCCTGTCGTTACAGCGCTCGAGCGTCGTGTAGTCAGCCGTCACAACGGGGTAGCGTCGCGTTGCGTTGCAGGCGTTCCGCTTCCGCCCCCCTTCACGCTCCTGTGACCGAAACGTTATAATTTGGTTATGAGTTCGAATCTCAGGGTGTCCATCGGAGCGAGTGCGGTGCGGCGCGTACCCGGACGAAGAGAGCACCGGCGCAGCGAAGTCCCGCTCGCGGGCCGTCGGCACCGCCGGATCCCACCCGGAGGAACTCGCCGCGGAAACCGTCGGCACCCTGCTCGCCGAGCATTCCGGCGACGACCACCCGCTGGCCGTCGCCCACCAGGATCACCAGCAGGCCGGCGTGGTGCGGCGGCGGCCCGGCACCAACTCCACCACGCGCAGGTGGTACCCGCGGAGACGGCGGCGCTGCGGCTACTCGAGGAGACCGGTGTACTCGGAGACCACACGACCCGCGTCCGCATCGACCTCGACGGCTCCGGACTCACCATCACGGTGCTGGACCGGTCCACCGCCACGGTGCTGTCCCGGACCCGCACCGACGAGATCCGCGGCGATCTCATCGACGGGCTCATCCGCGACCACCAACTCGACCTGCACCACGTCGACGAACCCACCGACCCGTTCTCCCACTATCAAAGGCGGCGATTGTCGTGGACTCTCTGACGACTTCATTGGTCAGATCAAGCTTCAAATCCGTCGGAGCGTCCCCAGGGGGCGAGAACGCTTTCGCGCGAGCCTTCTATGCCGTCCTGTTCGCCTCCAACCCCGAGATCCGCCAACACTTTCCGGCCGCCATGGACGACCAGCGCGACCGACTCATGCACGCCATCGGATACGTCATCGACCAGCTGGACACACCGGACGAGGTCCTGCCGTTGCTCGCGCAACTCGGACGTGATCACCGCAAGTACGGCGTCACCGATGACCACTACAACGCCGTCGCAGACGCACTCATCGCGGCGCTGGCCAACCTGACCGGGACCGAACTGTGGACCGACGAGACCGAGCGCGCATGGCGCGACGCGATCGCCCTGATCGTCGCCACCATGACCGACGCGGCGAACGCCGAGCAGGGGCCGCCCACCTGGGTCGGCACCGTGATCAACCACCACCGAGTCCTCGACGACCTTGCCATCGTTCGTCTCCAACTCGACCAGACCATGCCGTATGTCCCTGGTCAGTATGTGAGTGTGCAGGTACCCACTCGCCCCCGGATGTGGCGTTACCTCTCCTTCGCCACCCCTCCGCACCCCGACCGGATCGTCGAATTCCATGTCCGCCGCGTCTCCGGTGGCTGGGTGAGCCCTGCGATCACAACAGACACCCGCATCGGCGACACCTGGCTGATCGGCTCCCCGCTCGGCGGCCTCGGCGTGTCACGGCGGCCGGGTCGACGTCGCCTGATGATCGCCGAAGGGACCGGAATCGCGCCGCTGCGGGCGCAATTGCTGGATATGCCCCGACTCGACGACACTCCCCGGACCCATGTGTTCGTCGGCGGGACGTACCCCTGCGACCTCTACGACCTCGATATCCTGTGGGGGCTGTCTCGGACCTGCCCGTGGCTCACCGTCGTCCCGGTCATCGAAAACAGCGACAACCCGTGGTGGGTCTCGGGAAACACCCAGAATCCGGCCGGGATGCACGATCTGCTCACCGGCCAGCTCGGACGCGTCGTCGCCACGTACGGGGACTGGACCGATCACGACATCCAGGTCGTCGGCTCACCGTCCATGGTTCGCGCCACGAAGTACCAGCTGATGGCCGCGGGCGTCGATTCCGCCGACATCTGCCACGATCCCTTGTACTGAGAGGTGGATCGGGCACTGCGGAAGTTACTGAACAGTCACGTAGGGTGAGCGCCGACCGAGTTGCCCTCGATTCCCGTCAGGAGCGTCATGAGTGCCCGCCCCCCGATCGGCAGCGTCGGCGAACGAATTCTCCAATGGAAGTTCGGAACACAGGAGCGCGCCACCCGGTTCTACTCCGACCAGATGCTCGATCACCTCAATCCGGCGATGATCGAGTTCGTGGGCCGTCAGGAGATCGCGTTCGTGGCGACCGCCGACGCCGACGGCGAGTGCGACAACAGCCTGCGCACCGGCGAACAAGGATTCATGCACGTCATCGACCCGCGAACGCTGGCGTATCCGGAGTACCGCGGAAACGGGGTGATGGCGAGCCTCGGCAACATCGCCGAAAACCCGCACGTCGGGATCCTCCTCGTGGACTTCGTTCGTGACCTCGTCGGCCTGCACATCAACGGCTCCGCTCGGATCGTGGAGGACGAGGACCTGCGGGCCGCGGTGCCCGACCTGCCCGCCGATCACGGCGGTGGCCGTCTGTCCGAACGGTGGGTGGTGATCACGGTGCAGGAGGCATACATCCACTGCCGCAAGCACATTCCCCGCATGGTTCCGGCGCCCCGGCACCGCTGCCGGGGAACCTACAATGCCCCACGCAAGGGTGGTGACTACTTCGACGCGAAATCGACTCCACGCCAGGACGAGTCGGCGAGCACCACGGTCGGCGTGCAGCGGTCGGCCACCCCTGCGGAGTCGACGATCCGTGACGCGACAGCCGACGCCGGCGACCACTGAACACGGATTTTCACCTCGTCCTGGAGAACTGGGCGATAGCCCCGTGCAGCGCCCAGGCTGTGCGCGGGCACAGGCAGTTCCGCACCCCCGTCGATCAGGTCACCCGGTACACGCTCGACGCCCCGGTTCCAATCCTCGCAACTACGCCCGGCGCACCCCGCTGACCACCTGTTGAGCGGCCGCTCGGTCATTGTTGCGGAGGCGGTACGCGCGTAACGTCGACGGTGCGGATCGAGAGAGTAATCGGATTGCGGTGAAGAGCTCGAGAAGCAGAGATCCGGCCGAGAATGCGAGAGCATTCCCGGCCGAACCCCTGTCCGGGGCACTCCCGGAACCCATACGTTCGGACCCCGACATCGGTGACGTACCCGCGACCCCTCGATCTGCGCCGGTTGCAGCGGCAGCGCGGCGCTGTGGGGTGGGGCCCGGATACACTCGCCTCTCCACCCGAGTCCCCGACCGGTGCGGCCGGGCAAGGTCCGGCTCTGTGGCGTGTGCCGGACTCGCTCAGGGGATGGCTCCGCCACCGCCCGTCATCTGGTCGAGGATCGCCTGCTGTGCCTGCATTTCCTCCTCCTCGGTGATCTCACCGCGTTCCCGGGCCTCCTCGAGTTCCTCGAGCGCCCGGCGGGCGCGCGCCGGATCGTGCAACTCCTGCTCGACCTGCCGCTGGATCAACTCCGCCAGCGAGATCACCCCCTTGACCGGTTGCAGCGGCAAGGTGACGATGAACGAGAACAGACCCATCCCTTCAGCCCTGCCCCTCCGGCTTCGGGGCGACCACGAAGTCGTACGCCGCCTGCGGTCCGAGCAGGCGCATCTCCACCCGCCCGTCCCAGTCCTGGGCCAGCTCGCCGAGCACCTGTTCGAGCTCGTCCTGACGCTCGACGTCGGCGAGGATCGCCACCTGCACGGCCTCCTCCTCGTGCGTGGGCTCGCGCACGTTCACCGAAGCGGCGAGGTCGTCGAGCGCCTCGACGGCCCTGCGGGTGTCCTGTTCGCGTTTGGCGGCGATTGCGTTGCTCACCAGTTCCCCCAGGGCCATCCGTGCATCGCGACTGGCGTCCTCCGACTTGTCGCGGATCTCCTCGCGCAGCGCCGCCGCCTGCTCGTCCTCGTCGAGGATCTCCCGCAGGATCGCCTGCTCCATGTAACGGCCCTTCACGATGTACTGGGCCTTGCCCTCCAATTGCTCCAGAGCAGTACCGAACTCGTCCGCGTGCGCCGAGAGCAGTTCCTCCTGCACGGCGGCGGCGTCGCTGAGCACCGCACCGAACCGCAGCGGCAGCACCGGCGCCACCCCGGCCACCCCATCCAGCAGGTCCGCATGCGCCCGCAGGTCCCCGGGTGCGCCGAGCGCCCGGTCCACCGACAGTCCGCTCACCAGGGCGGCAATGTCACCATGCGTGAGCACCTCGACGGTGCTGTCCGCGACCCCGGTCGCATCCTCGGCGACCTCGACGTCGGCCGGGACGATGCCGTAGACATACACACCGGTCGTCTGCTTCGTCTGCTCCGAGGTGGCCATCACCGGTCACCTCGAGTCGATTTGCGCGACACTCGTTCCCGCTCCGGTTCTTCCTCTTCCTCCCCACCCCCGAAAAGGCCGCCGAGCTTGTCCCCGGCCGATTCGAGCGCACCCTTCGTCTTGTGCTTGGCAGCGCCCTCGGTTGCGCCCGAGACGATCTCGGACAGCCCCTTCGGTTCGCTGCCGATCTCGAGCCGGTTCACCGCCTCCGCGAACCGCAGATAGGTGTCCACGCTCGCGACGACGACCCGGGCGTCGATGGTCAGCAGTTCGATGCCGACCAGCGAGACCCGCACGTACGCGTCGATCACGAGGCCCTTGTCGAGGATGGTGTCGATGACGTCGGCGAGACTACTCGAGCTTGGTCCACCTGCCGTGGTCATGCGCGTGCTCCCGTCCGCCGCCGCGGTGTTGCCTTCTGCGCGGCAGTTTTCTTCGCGGGGGCCTTCTTCGCAGGGGTCTTCTTAGCTGCGGCCCTTTTCACGGGAGCCTTCTTCGCGGGGGCCTTCTTCGCAGGGGCCTTCTTAGCTGCAGCCCTTTTCACGGGAGCCTTCTTCGCGGGGGCCTTCTTCGCAGGGGCCTTCTTAGCTGCGGCCCTTTTCGCAGGGGTCTTCGTTGCAGCGGCCTCCTGGGGACGACGCCGGCGCGGCTCGGGACGACGCCGGCGCGGCTTGGGCTCCTCCTCAGGCTCTTCCTCCTCCGTCTCCTCCTCAGCGGTGTCCTCCTCGGGTTCCTCCTCCGTCTCGTCCTCAGCGGTCTCGTCCTCGGGTTCTTCGTCCTCGTACTCGCCGGACTCGTCCTCCGGCTCCTCCTCCGGCTCCTCCTCCGGTTCCTCGTCCTCGTACTCGCCGGACTCGTCCTCCGGCTCCTCCTCCGGTTCTTCGTCCTCGTACTCGCCGGACTCGTCCTCGGGTTCCTCGACCTCGTACTCGCCGGACTCGTCCTCCGGCTCCTCCTCCGGTTCTTCGTCCTCGTACTCGCCGGACTCCTCTTCCGGCTCCTCCTCCGGCTCCTCGTCCTCGTACTCGCCGGACTCCTCTTCCGGCTCCTCCTCCGGTTCTTCCTCCTCGTACTCGCCGGACTCGTCTTGGTCCTGCGGCTCTTCGTCGTCGGCCGGTTCCTCGTTGTTGTCCTCGGACTCCTCGGGTTCAACGACCTTGCCGTCCCGAATTTCCCCGCGCCACCCCTCGATCCGGTCGGGATGGAGAACGGACTGGGTCATGACGTGGCGTCCGAAGTGCTTCAACTCCAAGCGCGCTCGCCGTCCCTGTGCACGCCACAGGTTTCCGGTCCTCTCGAACAAACCCTTCGGGTGGTACTCGAGGATCAGAACGATGCGGGTGAGATCGGGAGTCACCTCGTGGAACGTCACCGCACCGTCGATGTACCCCTTGGCGCCCTTCGAGCGCCACACGATCCGTTCATCCGGGACCTGCTCGATGATCGACGCTTCCCAGGTTCGGTGCGACAGGAAGATCTGCGCCTTCCACTCCAGCTTTTCGTCCGCTTCCTGCTCGACTCGTTCGACCTTCTTCATGAACGACGGAAAGTCGGCGAACTGGGTCCACTGGTTGTACGCCAGCTGGACCGGGACACCGACATCGATCGTTTCGACGATGTTGGTCAACTTGAGCTTCTTGCCCTTACCGCCACCACCGCCACCAGTGACCGCGTCCTTCACATCCGACGCCGTCTCCTTCACCTTGTCGGTCAGCCCGGAGAACAGCGACTTGCCGTCGCCCTTCCCGTCACCGTCACCGTCACCGTTGCCGTTGCCGTTGCCGGTGACCGCGGACAGCAGGCTGCCGCCGCCGCCCTCGGCGTAGTCGGTCAGCCGGCCGGCCGCACCCTGCACCTTGTCGGACACGGTAGAGACCGCCTTGTCGGTCACGGTGCCGAGCAGGCCCTGCGCCGCCTTCTTCAGCGGTGAGACCGATGCGGCTTCACCGGACGCACCGGAGACGTTCTCGCGCAGCTTCTTCGCCGCACTGTCAAGATTCGAGGTCATCGCTGATCACTTCCGGGTACGTCGTACGGGTACGGAATCGGTCGTCGCCTTCGCGCGCGTCCTGCGGGCCCGGGACAGCTCGTCCTCGTCCTCGTCGTCATCCTTCGACCGCGACCGCGACCGCGACCGGGACCGGGTGGGCCGGGAACCACCGCCAGCGGAGGACCGGCGGCGCGGGGTCGGCCGCCTCCGGGCGCGGGGCGTCTGTTCGGAATCGTCGTCACCGGTCTCGTCACCGGTCTCGTCGTCGCCCTCGTCTTCCGCGTACTCCTCGTCCTTATAGTCGTCCTCGGGTTCCTCGTCGCGGGCCCGCTTCGACTTCTCCTCCTTGCCGGCGCCGCCGAGGAGACCCTCACCCGACTGCAGCCGGGTGTTGAGCGAGTCGATGCGCTGGCTGGCCGCGGTCACCGCGGCCGCCTTCGCGGCATTCATCAATTCCTTGCGGACCGTTGCACCGAGCTTGGCGACCTCGGGGGAATCGGCGAGCAGCTTGCGGCCCTCGTTGAGAACACCCAGCGACCCGCCGGGAAACCGTCTGCTGGCCCCGTACCCGGCGAGCATCAGCGCCAGCTTCATCTTGTGCGTGCGGCCCAACATGTACCCGGCACCCACGGCCATGGCCATCTGGCCCTTGCTTGTCATCGCCCAACCCCTTCGTCGAGTGGATGTGGTGGTGCACCTCGGCGCCGACGTCGGTCTGTGAGCGGATCCTGCGCGGTGGGGGGCGCATTCCGCCGACTACCCCGGGGCAGGGCCACTCAATCGGCCGCCCCACGCAACACCGCAGTTCGGCCGCGAAACGGTCCCGACCGGTCGGTGGCTCCTGCGGACGACGACTTTCCACTAAGCACACCGAGGCCACGGAGCTGCCACGCATTCCGGGGCCTGCGGGAATCCGGCGTAGCCAGCCCGGATCCGGGTACCCGCTCACTACGTTGTCCCGGGCCCGCGCACACCGGCCGGGGCAGCCAGCCCCGGCTCCGGTCGCCAACCCCTTCGGCCGCGGGGCGCCCAACGTCGTACGCGCCGAGGCCGAGTGTTCGCCCACCCCGCCCCGGCCGCGTGCGGCCCTCCCGCAAACCCATGAACCACTCCCACACACACCTCTCACACGAGGAACAGGTCGACCTCATCAGGCCTGATGACCTGCGTACCGTGAATAGATGAAGACGAAATCACCTCCGAACGAGCTCGCCCGCCGGTTGGCCGAGCGGGAAGAAGTGGAAGTCGGCATTCTCGAACTCGAGGGCCTGCTGGCGAAGGCCAGACGCCGCCTCGACGAGGTGTCCGCCGAGATCAACTCCCTCCAGCATCGAGCACCACAGAGGTAAGCGACGATCACACCCCTGCTGCGTACTCACAGATTCGACCCATTCCGCCGTTTCACCTGCTGTTTATCGGGGCAATCCTGAAATGTTCACAAGAACGGGTCCCCGAATCGGCGCCCAGCGGTGCTGTAGGGCTGTTCCGCCACCCGTTCGCTGCAAGAGTCGGGGACTCTCAGAACGAGGTGAGCATCATGAAGAAGAAGATCGCGGTACGCACCGCCATCGCGTCGGCAGTCATCGCGCCCGCGATGATCTTCGCGGGCGGTACCGCCGCCGCGGTACCGGCGCTGAGCGCCGGGGCGTCCGGTGAAGTGGTGGTGACGGTACCCGCAGGCGAGAACTGGACCTGCTTCGGATTCGACTCGGGCTTCAACTTCAAGACTGGTGCGTTCGGACCCGGGGTTGCGGGAAAGCTCAGCGGTTTCGCGAAGGGAAACGCGACCGTCTTCTGCTTCGGCGGCACGGCGCCGTTCTTCTTCACCGGCAGCGTGGCGGTGACGTAACCCAGCTCGGTCTGGTCCCCGGGAGGCACGGTCTCTGGCTGGTTCTTCCACGGCCAGGGCCGGCCTACCCGGTGGATCCTTGCGTGTTCGGGTCCGCGGTGAGGTCGTCGGTGTCGGCGAACACCAGGCGCCCGTCGTCGAGGGCGATAGCCCACCGGTGCACCGGCGCCCAGGCGTGCCCACGCTCCTCGGTGTCGGTCAGCTCGGCGTAATCCTCGATGATCCGACCGGTCTGCGCCGACTCGGACGGCCGGCGCACCAGCACCCGCGCGCCCGCGCCGAGTGGACCGGGTTCGGGTCTCGGACTGTGATCCTTCTTCTCGGGCATCGGTCTGAGCCTTCCGCTCGGCTGCGCGTCTGGATCATAAGCACCTCACGGACGAAACCTCATGCGAGGCGCTGCCAGAGGGCCTAGTGATCGACAACGATCCGACCGGGCTCTGGTGCTTGCGCCTCGGTCAACGGCGCTGCCCATTGCCCGCTCGGCGGTTTGCCGGAGCATCCCGCGGCGGCGGGAGGTCGTCGACGGGCACCAGTTCACCGCATTCCCGAGGGACCCACAGGCACCCCATTCAGAAAACTTTCCAGGGCAAATCCTCCGCGGCAATCGAGACTGTCGGTAACACAACAACAAAACCGGTCGATATGTGATCTACATCACCCTCAATGGGTGAAGACAGATCGCCGAAGGACCGTCATGCCTGACACAACCCCACCCTCCCCGCAAGATCCCGAACACCGCGACACCCCTCCGTACGGACCACCCGGCGGAAACATCCCACCGGGTTACCCCCAAAGCGGCCCGCCCGGCTACTACCCACCGGGCTACTACCAACAACCCCCACCCCCGAAGAAACACAGGAAATGGCCCTGGATCCTGATCGGTGTCTTCGTCCTATTCTTCGGCGGCTGCATCGCAATCATCGCCAGCAGCATCGGCGGAAACGACGAACCCACCGTGACATCGGGGAACGGCAGCGGCGGTCAGGCCGCGGACACCGGTCTCACCTTCCAGGGCAAGACCGACGGGGACACCGCCGCCAACGCAGGCGACTCGGTGACCGTCGACAACGTGACCACCACGACCACGCCCCTCGCCGATGAGACCGACCCCTTCAGCTCCGTCCTGTGCACCACGGTCACCATCAACAACGCCGGCGACGATCCCGCCGACTTCGCCGAGTTCGACTGGAAGCTGCAGGACCCGGCCGGCGCCATACGCAACACCTGGATCACCGGGCGACCGAACGTCCTCAGCTACGGCAATGTCGCGCCGGGCGGCACCGCGACCGGAGACGTGTGCTTCGACAACCGCGCCGGCTCCCCACCCGGCCAGTACGTCGTCCTCTACGACCCCTCGTTCGACTTCTCCTCCGACAGGGTCGGCTGGA
The DNA here is from genome assembly GCF_056402215.1 of Rhodococcus sp. P4_B6. Taxonomy (NCBI): domain Bacteria; kingdom Bacillati; phylum Actinomycetota; class Actinomycetes; order Mycobacteriales; family Nocardiaceae; genus Rhodococcus; species Rhodococcus sp. P4_B6. Next base: position 52,822 of record NZ_JBFUHV010000011.1, read on the forward strand.
TCAATCAGCGTTAGCAGGACCGGGTTGATCGACCTACCGGCCCATCAGCCCCGGTACGGGATCCGATGTCTGTGCGGCCTGCCGGCTGGACCACCGGCAACCAGACCCTCGGACGGCCACTCACCCTTTCGGCAGTGGAGGGCCCAGGCGGCCGCTTCGCCGCCTGTGGGCCAGCGGATGCGATGAACGTGTGACCAACCGCGTCGCGCCCGTGCCGTCCGACCCGGCGACACCCAACCGCCCTCACGGAACCATCCTCTTTCGAAACCAGGCAAATCCCCATGAGCACGACCCGTCTCGGCGCAGCGGCCGCAGCGATCGGCATCGGAGCAGCAGTGCTGTCCGGTTGCGCGTCCAGCGAGCCCACCACTCGATTGCGGTTCTGCTGTGCCGCAACCCGGCTGGCCACCATAGGCGGCGCGCAGCGCGGCCGCATCGGTGGAGAGAAGACGTCTGCACCCGTCGCGGCAGGTCCTGAAGGGCAACTCTTTTGATGGACGGGATGCCTTCGGACTCTACGTACCAATTAATGGCGCAGTATTCACATTTGGGACAAATACCCCTTTCCGCCTTGGCGGGCCTGGTTCACCAACATCTCCGCGAGCGTGGATGATCGATTTTCCAGTTGGAGCTATTCCCATATTGACTGGACGAGAGATTCAGGGAAGTGCGTCTACAAACATGCCCCTGAACTGGTCATTTGTTCAGTTAACCCCCGGGTCTCGCCGATCCCGGTGGGTGGCTCGATTTTCTCGATTTCGACGGATTTGTGAAACACATTTTCGGTTGCAGCCGATAAAGAGAATAGGTCGGGACAACAATTGGTGAAGAGGTGAGTGTCAATGGGTTCCGCCGGAATCGACTTCAACGTGGCGTTCGGTGCGTTTTTGCACTGGCTCAGCGTCATGTTCGGCCTCAACGGTGGCGTCGGACTCTGATCCGAGGGCGCCGCGATCGACTCCTCGCCGTCGTCGGTGAGGGGTCGATCCTGTGTTCCCGGGCAAGCCTCCGGTGGGTGCCGTCTCACCCGACGTCAGCATCCGGACATCGACAGCACTGAAGGAACATCGTGGCTACTGACACTCTGCCCGCCGACCTCGCCAGCACCGTCCGGTGGATGACGTTGCCGCGCGGAATCCTGGCGGTCCTGTTCGGCGCCGGCGCGCTGGTCTGGCCCGGCATCACCGTGTGGGGCCTGACCGTGGTCTTCGGCGTCTACGCGATCACCGACGGTGTTACCTCCGTCGTCTCGGCGATGCAGTGTCGCCGTGACGGGCCGTGGACGTGGTGGGTTGCCGGTGGCGTGGCCGCCGTCGTGGCCGGCGCGGTGGCCCTGGCCTGGCCTGGCATCACCGCGCTCGTGTTGCTCTACGTGATCGCCTGCTACGCCATCGTTTCCGGGTTGTTCGGAGCTGTCGGCGCGCTCGAGGTCCGCACTCTGACGGGTCGACGGTGGATGCTCGCGGCCTGCCTTCTCGCGGTCCTGTGCGGCGTTTTCCTGGTGCTCGCGCCGGGTGCCGGCATCTTGGGCATAGTGGCGGTGGTCGGCGGATACGCCATCGTGGTCGGCGCGGTGCTGATCGTCGGAGCAGTGCAACTCCACAGCTGAAAGACCCCACCCAGGTTGACTACGCAGCGCGCGGGACCGTCGCCTACTTCGGTCGCAAGGCGCGGTGGTGGGCGGTGACCAGTAGATGGTCGAACCGGGCACGTAGGCCGGCATCGGGTTCGAGCTCGCCGAATCCGATGACGATCTGTTGGGCGCCGTGATCGGCACGACCGGGTTCTACATCGACATCACCGACTCGCACCGCAGCGACATGAAGGACTCGGTCGACGAAACGGTCGCCGCCCCCGAGCAGTCCCGCGCGGTGATCGAGCAGGCCAAGGGCGCGCTGATGCTGGTCTACGGCATTCCCTCCGACCGTGCGTTCGACATCCTCACCTCGCGCTCGCAGGAAACGAACACCCGGCTCCGCACGATCGCCGAATGAATCGTCCTCGGCTTCACCGATCTCGAACCCGACACCGGCCTGCGCACCCGATTCGATCATCTGCTGCTCACCGCCCATCAGCGAGGCCCACGACCTCGGTAGTGGACGGTCCCGCGGGCTGTTGTGGTCAACCCGCGGGACCTGGACCGGCGACCCGACCGGTCGAGCGCCGACCCTGACTCTCCAATTGCCCCGATACCCGCACAGGGAACCCCGCTTTCCGGTCCCCGGGGACCGCCTGCACCGGGAGATGCGGTGGCTGCTGGACGCATAGGGCAGCCAGGTGCCCCATCGACGTGGTGGAGTCATCCCGCGATGCCCCTTCGGCGGGACCCTACGAGGCGTCAGATCGGTGTTCGATCACGTTCAGGGCGACCTCGTTGATCGGGGTGTTGGTGTGTTGGACCGGCGAATGAGGATCGCGAACGCCTCGTCGGCGCCGATCGAAAACCGGTGCATCTATGGGAAGTTATAGGATCGATGGCGAAGAACGCTACTTGTGGCGGGCGGTCGACCAGCACGGCAATGTGCTCGACATGCTGGTGCAGTCCCGCCGCAATRCCAAGGCGGCCACGCGTTGCCACTCAAGTTCATGGCGGAATAGCGCCCCGGCCACAGATCGCAAGGGGTCTCTTGCAGTATGCGACGAGGCGTTTCGCATCGCCCCATCGCTGTCATCACTCGCCAGCGACTGCGACGGACCCTAAGTGGGTGAATTCGGCGACGATCTGCTTGCCGGGTTCGACGAAGACGGCGTCGGTCATGCCGCCGGTCAGCACGATCCAGCCGGCTTCGAGTGCGAGCCCGCGCTCGGCCAGGGCGTTCGCGGCGAGCGCGAGAGCTTCGGCCGGATGGCCCTGCACTGCGGCGCCCGTCGCCGAGTCCACGACCGTGCCGTCCACTGACAGCACGCAGGCCTCGAGTGCGAGGTCGAGGTCGCGCGGGTCCCGTTCGACGCCACCGATCACGAAGCGGGACGATGACGCGTTGTCGGCGAGAACATCGGGCAGGGTGAACTTGAAGTCGATGAAGCGACTGTCGATCACCTCGATGCCCGCGTAGACGGAACGGACGGCCGCCATCGCGGTGGCGGCGGTGACCCCGGGACCTTCGAGACGTTCGCCGAGTACGAAGACGATCTCGGGTTCCACCCGCGGATGAATCAGCTCGCCGGTAGGGATCGGGGCGCCGGCCTCGAGCACCATGCCGTCGGTCAGCCACGCGGTGAGAGGCGATGTGATGCCCATCCGCTGCTGCTTCGCACGGGAGGTGAGCCCCAGTTTCACGCCGATGATCTTCTCGCCCTGTGTCACCTTGCGGGCGATCAGCGCGGCCTGCACCTGGTAGGCGGTGTCCACGTCGAGTTCGGGCCAGTCTTCGGTGATGGGGTGGCGGTCGGTTCTGGTCTCCTCGGCGCGGAGGAGGACCTCGGCGGCGGTGTCGACGTTCCACGCGGTGGTGTCGGTGCTCATACGGTGAATGCTTCCTTCTGGTTGGCGCGTTGTCCGGCGAGTTCGATCGCGACGTCGATGATCATGTCTTCCTGCCCGCCGGCGTAGCCGGCTTCGCCGACGCGGGCGAGGATCTCGTGGGCGGGGACGCCGTAACGTCCCGCGGCTCGTTCGGCGTGGAAGAGGAACGAGTTGCACACCCCGCACTTGCCCTGAATGATCGAATTCCGATCCGCCACGGGCAGTCTGGGGATGAACGGCTTCGTCACTTCCGCGGCGACGCGAGGACGGCGTCGGTGTCCACCCTGGTTGCGACACCGAGGCGTTCGAACGCGACGACGAGGATCTCCGTGGGCGAGTGTCCTGCGACTGCACCCAGAGCGCACGAGGTGCCATCGATCTGCCGGGCGCCCGCCTTCACCCCGGCGATGGAGTTCGCGACACCGAGCGACAGATTTGGTGCGCGTGCACCCCGACCTGCGCGTCGGAGTGAGTTCGGCCACGAGGACGGCGACGCGGTCGGCCACTCCGTCGGGCAGCAACGCGCCGGCGGAGTCCACGACGTAGACGCACTGGCATCGTCCATGATCCGGGCCTGTCTCACGAGGTTCGCCGACTCGGTGGTGTGTTGGAGTTTGACGAGGAGGTCGGTGCCGATGTTGCCCGGACCGGCGATCGCTGCTGTAGCCACTACTTCTCCTTCGATTCCGCGAAATCGGCGGTCACACTGCCGAGTCCGGCGAACGTTGCGGTCACGGAGTCACCGCCGGCGACGGGGACGGCCGCGGTCACCGATCCCCGCATGATCACCGACCCGGCCTCCAGGGTGATGCCGAGCGGGCCGACGGTGTTCGCCAGCCACACCAGGGCGCTGAGCGGAGACCCGAGCGCTGCGCCGCCGGCGCCCGTGCCCACCACCCTGTCCGCCCTGGTGGACAACGCAACCCATGGTGCGCAGGGACAACCCCGACTGCGTGAGCTGCGACAGCCTCACCGGCGTCGACCCGAGGACGACACCACCGGACGACGCATTGTCGGCGATGGTGTCGGCGAGCGTGATCTTCCAGTCCCGGATCCGCGAATCGATGATCTCGAGCGTCGGGAGTGCGTAGTCCACCGCGGACAGGGCATCCGCGGCGGTGACTCCGGGACCGGTCAGCGGCTTCTTCAACACGAACGCGATCTCGGGTTCCACCTTGGGGCTGATGAAGCGGTCCACCGGAATCGGCAGCGATTCCAGATAGAACATGTCGTCGGTCAGGTGGCCGTAGTCCGGCTGGTCGACACCGAGCTGACGCTGCATCACCGCCGACGTAAGTCCCACCTTGTGCCCCCGGATCCGGCGACCCTCGCCGACCCAGTGGCGCACCTGATGCAGCTGTACCGCATACGCCTCGTCGAGCGTCATGTCGGGGTGAATGTCGGTGAGCGATCGGCTCACGGTGGTCATGTGCGGTGAGCAGGGACTTTGCGATCAGTGCCGAATCGAGCTGTGTCATGAGTTCGAATACCTTCGTGTGGCTGGATCGGATTGCGGAGTCGACCACGTGTTGAGTTGTACCGCGGCCGCCGGTGCCACGATCGTCGCCGGACTGAAGGACGAGGACTACGGCTCGCGCGGATTCACCTGCCGCGACCCCGAGGGCGTGTTCTGGAGTTTCGGCACCTACGCCGGCGCCTAGATCCGCCCGATCACACGCCGTGCCCGGCCGGGACCTCCTCGCCGGGCTTCGGCGGAGGCGGCGGGGTGCCGTCCCCGAACGKCCTGCCGCCCAACCCTTCACGGCCGTGCGGCGTGAGCCAGCCGGACAGGTCGGGGCCCTTCGGCACGATCTGCGTGGGATTGATGTCGGTGTGCACGATGTAGTAGTGCTGCTTGATCTGGGTGAAGTCGATGGTGTCGCCGAACCCGGGCGTCTGGAAGAGGTCGCGCGCATAGCTCCACAGGACGGGCATCTCGTCGAGTTTGTTCCGGTTGCACTTGAAGTGCCCGTGATAGACCGCGTCGAACCGTGCCAGGGTGGTGAACAGCCGCACGTCGGCCTCGGTGATGGTGTCCCCGACGAGGTACCGGCGGTCGGTCAGCCGCTCCTCGAGCCAGTCGAGGCGGGCGAACAGGCGGTCGTAGGCGGACTCGTACGCCTCCTGGGATCCGGCGAATCCGCACCGGTACACACCGTTGTTCACGTCGCGGAACACGAGGTCGGCGACCTCGTCGATCTCGTCGCGCAGCGGCCCGGGGTAGAGGTCGGGCGCGCCGTCGCGGTGGTACCGCGTCCATTCCGACGACAGGTCCAGGGTGATCCGGGGGTAGTCGTTGGTGACCACCTGCCCGGTGGGGACGTCGACGATCGCCGGTACGGTGATGCCCCGCGGGTAGTCGGGGAAGCGCGCGAAGTACGCGTCCTGCAAGCGCGGGATCTTCAGCACGGGGTCGAGTCCGCCCGGGTCGAGATCGAAGGTCCAGCTGCGCTTGTCGTGGGTGGGGCCGCACAGCCCCATCGACAACACGTCTTCGAGCCCGAGCAGCCGCCGGACGATGATGGCGCGGTTGGCCCACGGGCAGGCGCGGGCGGCCACGAGTCGGTAGCGGCCGGGCTCGACGGGATAGCCGTCGCGGCCGTCGGCCGTGATGCGGGTGGGGATGTAGTGCGTGTCGCGCGTGAACTCGGCGCCGGATTCGACGTACGCGCCTTCCGTGCCGTGCGGTTCTGACGTTCGGTCTGTCATGGTCGACTCGTTCCCCGTCTTTCGATGTCGTCTCAAAGCGTACTTCGCGAGATCGTGACCTCGGCGTACGTTCCCAGCTCCCGGTACCCGGCGCGGGCGGCGAGCGCGCGCGAGGCCGGATTGCCGCGGGGCGAACGGCATTGGGCGATCAGGCCGGCGTCGAGTGCGTCGTCGGTGGCGATCCCKGCGACCGTGGCGCCCAGTCCCCGGCGCCGGAACTCCGGTGCCGTGAGCACCCCGACATCGGCGAGGAATCCCTGGAACTCGGTGTAACCGGCACACCCGACCGGTTGCTGCGCGTCGTCGAGGATCGTGAACCACCGCTCGCGGTCTGCCACCCGGGCCTCGGCGACGTCATCCGGGGGACATGCCGCCTCGACCTGCCGGACGTGGTCGCGTTCGTGGGAGACGAGGGGTGGCGGGCCGGTCACCGGATCCTGGTAGTCGGTGCCGTACGCGAGCGCCACCGGGCCGGCGCACCGTCCGGACCGATCCTGGGTGAGGGCGAGCAGCGTCGCGGATTCCGTCAGTTCCTCCGCCGTGTGCCCGTCGGCGCGCTCGATCGCCCACCGCGGTCCGACGAGCGCGGACGTCTCGCCGAGGCGCAGGAATCGGATCGTGTCGGTGTCGTCGTCCACCCGGACGGCGCGGTCGTCGGCGTCCGGCCGGGCGGCCAGTGCGTCGTCGGGCAATCCCAGTTCGCGTGACCAGGCGAGTCGAATGATGTCGAGGTGATGGGAGTCCACGGGGCCCACGGTAGCCGCTTGTTCGCGCCGACCCCGGACGGTATATTCCACGTGGAGTATTCGACTCGGAGTAGTGGAAAGGTGGTGACCGTGGCACTCACGCCGCTCGGCGTCACCATCCTCGGCCTGCTGTGTGAGCGCACGATGCACCCGTACGAGATGTATCAACTCGCCGACGCCCGCCGTGGACGCGTGGTGAAGATCCGGCCGGGGTCGCTCTACCACACCGTGAGCAGGCTCGAAGGTGAAGGACTGGTGCGCACCACCGGCACCGACCGGGCGGGAAACCGGCCCGAACGCACCATGTACGAGGTCACCGACGCGGGCCGGGAAGCGCTCGTCCACCGGGTGAGCGACATGCTCGCCACCCCGGTGCCCGAGTACCCGCAGTTCCCGCTCGCACTGGCCGAGGCGCACAACGTCGACGCGCACACCGTGGTGGAACTGCTCCGGGAACGGCTCGATCACCTCACCCGCGAGATCGACGAACTCGACACCGCCGCCGCGCTCGCCTGCTCCACCGAGATCCCCAGGATCTTCCTCCTCGGCAACGAATTCCTCGTCACCGTCGCCCGCGCGGAGCACGAATGGCTCCGCGCCCTGGTGGCCGACATCGACTCCGGCGCCCTGCCGTGGCTCTCGCCGGAACTCGTCGAACGACTGACACACTCACGCCGGATCCCGTCCGGTTCAGCAAAGGATTGATGATGGACACCGAGCGCACCGCACCACCCGAGCACCGAAATCCCTGGCCCGCGCTGTGGGCCCTCGTCATCGGCTTCTTCATGATCCTCGTCGACAGCACCATCGTGGCGGTGGCGAATCCGGCGATCATGAACGACCTGCACACCGACATCAACAAGGTCGTCTGGGTCACCAGCGCCTACCTGCTGGCGTACGCGGTGCCGCTGCTGGTCACCGGGCGGCTCGGTGACCGCTTCGGTCCCAAGAACATCTACCTGATCGGGCTCGTCCTGTTCACCGGGGCGTCGCTGTGGTGCGGCCTGTCCGGCACCATCAGCATGCTCATCGTCGCCCGGGTCTTCCAGGGACTCGGCGCCGCACTGATGACGCCGCAGACGATGGCCGTCATCACCCGCACGTTCCCGCCGGACCGCCGCGGCACCGCGATGGGTCTGTGGGGCGCCGTCGCCGGTGTCGCCACCCTGGTGGGACCGCTCGCCGGCGGCGTGCTCGTGGACAACCTCGGCTGGCAGTGGATCTTCATCGTCAACGTCCCCGTCGGCGTGATCGCATTCGTGCTCGCCTGGCGACTCGTGCCTTCTCTCCAGACCCACGCGCACAAGTTCGACATCCCCGGGGTCGTCCTCAGCGCGCTCGGCATGTTCTTCCTCGTGTTCGGAATCCAGGAAGGCAGTTCCTACGACTGGTCGGCGACCGTGCTTGCCTCGATCGGCGCAGGCCTCGTCCTGCTCGGCGTCTTCGTCTGGTACCAGTCCTGGAACAAGAACGAGCCGCTGCTGCCGCTGGGCTTGTTCACGGACCGCAACTTCTCGCTCGCCAACGTGGCGATCACCTCGATGGGATTCGCGATCACCGCGATGGTCCTGCCGCTGATGTTCTACACGCAGGCGGTGCGCGGTCTGTCGCCCACCCGGTCGGCCCTGCTGCTCGTGCCCATGGCCGTCCTCACCGGTGTGTTCGCCCCGTTCATCGGCAAACTCGTCGACCGCACCCACCCGCGGTACATCGCGGGCGCCGGGTTCCTGCTGTTCTCGATCGCGCTCGGCTGGCTGTCCATGGTGATGTCGCCCGACGTGGCGATCTGGGAACTGCTGCTGCCGATCGGGCTGATCGGTCTGGCCAACGCGTGTATCTGGTCGCCGCTTGCGGCCACGGCCACCCACAACCTTCCGCCCCATCAGGCGGGCGCCGGGGCCGGCGTCTACAACACGACCCGCCAGGTCGGCGCGGTCCTCGGCAGCGCCGCGATCGGCGCGCTCATCACGGCCCGCCTGTCCGCGCAGGGGCTGAACGCCGACAGCCAGGAGGCCGGAGTCGGGGAGATGCCCGAGTTCGTGAAGGAACCGTTCGCCACGGCGATGTCGCAGTCGATCTGGCTGCCCGCCGCCGTCCTGCTGGTCGGTTTCGTCGCCTCCGTCTGTTTCGCCCGACCGTTGCGGGAGAAGAAGCCCGGGGTCAGTGCGGACGACGCAGCCAGTCGGGAAACATCACTGCGGGGTTGAGGTAGTCGTCGGGGTCGAACGCCCGCTTGATCGTCCACATCGCGCCGATGTCCTCGCGGCTGAGCGCGAGGTCCAGGTAGTTGCGTTTGTGTGCGCCGACGCCGTGTTCGGAGGCGATGTTGCCGCCGTGGTCGCGGATCAGTTCCGTCACCGGCCGGTACAGCACGGACTCGTCGGGGCAGCGCAGCACGTTGAGGTGGACGTTTCCGTCGGCGACGTGCCCGAACAGTATCGGGACCGCGTCGGGTGCCCGGCTCGCCACCAGCGCGACGGCGTCGGCGACGAACGCGGCGAGTGCGTCCAGCGGGAGGGCGGCGTCGAATTTCAGCGGTGGCCCGAACAGCCCGACCACGTCCGCGAACGCGTCGCGCGCCGCCCACACCCGGGCGCGGCCTGCGGGATCGATCCCGACGGCGGGTTCGTCGTCGGGATCGCACCGTTCCAGCGCGTCGGCGAGTTCGCCGGTGAGGTCGCGGTGGCCGGCCAGTTCCACCAGGAGATACCACGGCAGTCCCGTGGGAACCGCGAAACCGAGCCGCGCCGAGGCCAGGTCGAGCCCGCGGCCGTCGAGCATCTCCACGGCGTCGACGCCCCCCAGCCGCCGGACGACGTGCGCCGCGTCGATCAGCCCGGACAGGTGCGCGAACCCGGCGAGGGCGGTTACACGGAATTCCGGAACCGGGTGCAGCGCCAGATCGACGGCCGTGACCACACCGAGGGTGCCCTCGCTGCCCACCCACAGCGCGGGCAGGTCGTATCCGCAGTTCTCGGCGCCCACCCGCATGCTGCGCCGCACGATCGCCCCGTCGGGGAGCACGACTTCCAGGCCCAGCACCTGCGCGGACATGTGGCCGTACCGCACGGTGTGCAGCCCGCCGGCGTTGGTCGACACCATGCCGCCGATCGTCGCGGAGTCGCGGGAGGCGAGGTCGACGCCGAACAACAGTCCGGCGTCGGACGCGACACGGCGTACCGCCGCGAGGGTAACCCCGGCGCCGACGGTGACGCGCAGATTCTCGCGGTCGACGGCGCCCACCGCGGTCAGCCGTTCCGTCGACAGCAGCACGTCGTCGTGCTCGGGAACCGTGCCCGCCTCGAGTCCGGTGCGGCCGCCCTGCACCGTGACCTTCATACCGGCCCGGCGGCAGATGCCCAGCACGGCCGAGACTTCCGCGGCGTCCGCGGGCCGGACCAATGCGCTCGCCTGCCCGCTGTAGCGCCCCGTGTGGTCGGTCGCGCGGGCGGCGAGCACGTCCGCGTCCACGGTCACGAATCGTTCCCCGACGACCTCGGCCAGCGCCGCACGCAGCGAGTCCACACCCTGATCGTAGGCGGAACAGGTGTGGCAGTCTGGCCGCATGACTGAGCCTGCCGCCGCGCATCCCACCCGACTCGAGCGTGTCCGCACCGACGCCGGCGCCGAGATCGCGATCCTGACGTTCGCCCACGGCCCACTGAACCTCTTCGATCAGGCGATGTTCGACGCCGTGCAGGCCGACGTCGCGGCGCTCGCCGAGGATCCGCCCCGGGCGGTGCTGCTGCGCGCCGACGGCAAGGTGGTCTCGGCGGGGGTGGACGTCCACGTGTTCGACGGGCTCACCGCGGAGCAGGGCGCGGACCTGTGGCAGGAGTTGTTCGCCGAGATCTGCCATCCGCTGGAGGCGCTGCCGTGCCCCGTCGTGTACGCGGCGCACGGACTGACGCTGACCGCCGCCTTCGAGATCGCCCTCGCCTGCGACATCATCCTCGCCGCGCCCAAGGCGAAGTTCGGACTGGTCGAGACGGTCGTGGGGCTGACCCCGTCGATGGGCGGTCCGCAGCGGCTGGCCGAGCGGGCAGGCTCCGGCCGCGCCCGGGAACTGGTGATGACCGGCGACCTGTACGACGCCGCGACGCTGCACGCGTGGGGTGTGGTCAACGCCGTCCACGAGGACGTCGACGCGCAGGCCCGCGCGCTCGCCGCACGCCTGGCGGACGGGCCGACGCGCGCACACGACGCCACGAAGCAGATCATCTCCGCGTGGCGATCGGGTGGAGTCGCCCACGCCGACTCGATCACGCCCGACGTGTCGGGTGCGCTGTTCGGGACCGAGGACCTCCGGGGTGCGGTACGCAGCTTCCTCGACGTGGGACCGGGCAAGGCGACGTACCGCGGGCGGTAGGCGTCGGCGATCCGCTCCCCGCAACTGTGACGGGCGTCATATAGTCGTGGCAAACGTCCCGGTCGCGCAGCGGAGGTGCAGATGTCGTCGTCCCTCGTCGAGTACCCGAGTAGGGGTCCGTTCTTCCGCGACGATCGCGTGGTCCGCGGTCGTGACGGCCTGCTCCGGTACGGCGGCCTCAACCCGTCGCTCACCGAACTGCTCGACATTTCCGTGCACCGCTACGCGGGCCGGGTCGCCGTCGAGGAGGACGGCGGCCGGTCACTCACGTTCTCGCAACTGTGGACGTCCGCGGCCCGGGTGGCGGGCGGGCTGAAGTCGAAGGGTGTCGAGATCGGCGACCGCGTCGCGGTCCGGCAGCCCATGGGGGTCCGCTGGGTGGAGGCGTTCCTCGGGGTGCTGCTCGCCGGCGGCGTGCCGGTCGGGGTGAGCCCGGCGCTCGACGACGCGCGGACCGGTCAGGTGCTCGCCGACAGCCAGTCGGTGCTGACCCTCGACGGCGAACTGCCGGAAGGTATCTCGTTCATCGACGACGGTGCGAGCCCGGACGAGCTGGTGCTGCTGTCGTACACGCCGGGCCCGTCGGAGTCCCCGAAGGGTGTGGAGCTGAGCAATGAGAACGTGCTCTCGACCATCGAATCCGTGCTCCACGCACGCGGGTTCAGCTCCGACGGACTGCGGAATCTCCTCGTCGAACCCGAACTGCACACCGTGGGATCGCTCGTCGAACTGCTCTCGACGCTGGTGGTGGGCGGAACGGTCCTGCTGACGGGGAGTACCGACGCGGCGTCGTGGCGAGGCACCGGAGCCGACGTGCTCACCGCGGCGCCCGCAGTTCTCCTGCGCGCCGTGGAGAGTTCGCGGGTGACGAGTTTCGGCCGGCGCGCGGTGCGCTGGATCGACTACAGCGGCTCGGGTCTGTCCCTCGACCAGTCGCAACTCCTCCGGCAAACATTTCCCGAGGCCAGACATTTCCTCGGGTGGGGCATGACCGAGACCTGCGGGGCCGGGCTGGCGTTGCCCGACGAGTGCGCTCTGACACACGCGGGCAGCGTCGGCGTCGCGTTCGGCGGGATGGAGGTGGCGCTCCTCGGGCCCGACGCCGGCCGCGGTGTCGGCGAATTGCTGTGTCGCGGTCCGGGAGTCAGCCGCGGCTACTGGAACCGCCCCGAGGTCACCGCGAAGACGTTCACCGGTGGCTGGTTTCACACCGGCGACACCGCGAATATCGACGGCGACGGCTTCGTCCGTATCGTCGACCGCGACACCGCTGCCTAGGTGGTGCGAAAGGCAGGTATCCACCCGTGAGCTCTCCCGTCGCCGAGCTGCACATGCACATCGAGGGTTCCCTCGAACCCGAGCTGATCTTCGCGCTGGCCGAACGGAATTCCGTGCAGCTGCCGTACGCGGACCTCGACGATCTCCGCTCGCGGTACCAGTTCACCGATTTGCAGTCGTTCCTCGACCTGTACTTCGCCAACATGCAGGTGCTGCGGACGGCCCAGGACTTCGCGGACCTCACCCGCGCCTACTTCGCGCGGGCGTCCGCGGGCGGCGTCGCGCACGTGGAGTTCTTCTTCAACCCGCAGGCCCACGTCAATCGTGGTGTCCCGCTGCACGACGTGCTCGACGGGATCATGGACGCGGTGAGCACCAGCGAGCGGGAGTTCGGTCTCAGCAGTGCCGCCATCGCCGCGATCCTGCGCGACCGTCCCGTGCACGAGGCGGAGGAAGTGTTCTCCGAGATCATCCGGTTGCAGACGCCGATCGTCGGGCTCGGACTGGACTCGGCCGAGGTGGGCAACCCGCCGTCGCTGTTCGAGGACGTCTTCGCCCGCGCCCGGTCGGAGGGGCTGCACGTGGTAGCCCACGCGGGCGAGGAGGGGCCGCCGGAGTACATCTGGCAGGCGCTCGATCTCCTCGGCGCCGAGCGAATCGACCACGGGGTGCGGGCGCTCGAGGATCCGGCTCTCGTGGCGCGCCTGGTGGACGAGGAAGTGCCGCTGACCGTGTGCCCGCTGTCGAACGTGCGGCTGTGCGTCGTCGATTCGCTGTCCGAGCACCCACTGCGGACCATGCTCGAGGCCGGCCTGCTCGTCACCGTCAATTCCGACGACCCCGCCTACTTCGGCGGGTACATCGACGACAACTTCGCGCAACTGCGGGACCAGCTCGGCCTCACCGACGCCGAGCGGGACACCCTGGCCCGCAACTCGATCAAGGCGTCGTTCGCGAGCGACGCACGCAAGGCGCAACTGCTCCGCGGCTGACGGCCCGGTCGTCAGTCCGTCAGCCCCGTGTCGCCGAGACTCGCGACGACGGCCAGGACGTCGCGGTCGCGGCCGTACGGCCCGACCAGGCACAGGCCCACGGGAACCCCGTCGTCGGTGCGCAACGGCACGGTCGCGTTGGGTAACCCCGAGATGCTCGCGAGGCACGTGAGCATGCCGGTGGCGCGCATCGTGTTCCGGAACCGTCCGCCGCTGGGGTCGCTCGCCCGCTCGGGGGCGACGGACGACGTGGCGGGCAGCAGGAGCAGGCGGTCACCCACATACGCGGTGACCGTCTGCGACGCCTCGGCGAGCATGGTCAGCTTCCGCCCGTACGTCGTCTCCCAGATGCGGCTGGCGTCGGCGAAATTGCGGCCGGGTTCGTCGCCGAGCGACGACATCGCCTGGCTCACCCACTCGCCGTGCAGCCGCCACGCCTCGTAGCCCTGCACATCGACGACGGCGTCGTACCAGTCGGGCAGCCGCCCGATGTCCGTGTCGGTCCACGTCAGCCGCGGAAGGGAACTCTTCTCCCACGCGGTGAGGGCGCGCCGCACCGCGCCGAGCGCCCCCGCCTCGGCGACGGCGTTGATGCCGTCCGAGGTGAGCGCGCCGCGGAACGGGGTCTCCGCGGTGAGGGGGAGAACGGCGCCGGACACCGCGACGAGGGTGTCGACGTCGCTGCACACCCACGCCGGGGTGTCGAACGTGGGGGACAGCGGGAACAGTCCGTCGGTGGAGACGGCGCCCCGGGACGGCGCGAAACCGTACAGGCCCTGATACGACGCGGGGATGCGGACGGAACCGGTGGTGTCGACGCCCAGTCCGATGTCGGCGGCGCCCTGCGCGACCGCACTCGCGGCCCCCGACGTCGCGCCGCCGGGCAGGCGGTCCTCGGCGCGGGGGTTGGGCGGCGTCCCGAACTGCTGGTTGACGCCGGAATGTCCGTAACCGAGGTCGTCGGTCTGCGTCAGACCGACGACGCGGGCGCCCTGCCCGAGGAGGCGTGCCACCACCGCGGCGGTACCGGTTTCGACGGGCGCCTCGGCGAGTTTTCGCCCGCTGCCCGCGCCGATCTGCTGTCCCGCAACGGCATACAGGTCCGTCACGGCCAGTCGCATACCGGCGAGGGGTCCGTCGCCGGTCGGGGCGACCAGCGGATCCCCCTGCACGCGCCACGTCGCCTTGTCGACGGGCGTGAACTCGGACACCGCTCCGCCACTCGGAACGGACAGGCCGTCGGGCAGCGGCGGAACCTCCGGATCGTGCAGGCGTTCCCCGCAGGCACCGAGTATCGCGGCACCGAACGCCGCCGCCCCGGAGGCACCCGCGACGCGAAGGAAGTTGCGACGGTCGAAAGATCGACTGGGGGCCACCTAGTCCACGTTAGCGACCGAGGACGGTCCGGAGGTACGCGTTGTCGAACATTCGCTCGGGATCGTACTTGTCGCGCACGGCGAGGAACTCGTCGAAGTTCGGGTATACGGGCCGCAGGTCCTCGGCGGTGCGGCCGTGCATCTTGCCCCAGTGCGGCCGCCCGTCCGCCTCCCGGGCGATGGCCTCGACGGCGGAGAAGTACGGCTCGTGGTCGCGGCGGTGATACTGGTGCACCGCGATGTACGCCGTGTCCCGCCCGTTCGCCGTCGACAGCCACACGTCGTCTCCCGCGGCGAAGCGGACCTCGACGGGGAACGCGACCGTGAAATCGGACCTCTCCACCCACGCGTCGATCGCCACGAGAGTGTCGGGCAGTGCCTCGGTGGGTACCGCGTACTCCATCTCGCGGAACTTCACCCGGCGCTCCGACGCGAACACGCGGTAGCTGCGGTCCGTGAACTCGCGCGCGCTCAGCATGCGGGAGGAGAGCCGGTTGATCTTCGGAATCGTCGACGGCGCAAGGCTCGCCACCCTGTTGATGCCCTCGAACAGGACGTTGGAGAGCAGTTCGTCGTCGACGTAGGCGCGGACCGGGTGGAGAGGAGACGTCGGGGTGTCGCCGGGTAGCCGGGTGTTGCGCTTCGTCAGGACGCGGCGCGTGTGCGGGAACCAGTAGAACTCGAAATGGTCGACCGTGGCGCGGTCGTGGTCGAGACGGTCGAGGGTGGCATCGAGCGACTCCGGCTTCTCGACGGCGTGCATCACGTAGTTCGGCACGCACTGGATCGTGACCTTCGAGATAATGCCGACCGCGCCGAGGCCCAGGCGTGCCGCCTCGAACAGTTCGGGATTCTCGGTGGGGGAGCAGTCGGCCACCGAGCCGTCCGCCAGCACCACCTGCAGGGCGCGGACCTGGGTCGCGAGACCTCCGAAACGCGCTCCGGTGCCGTGTGTTCCGGTGGACAGCGCACCCGCGACGGACTGCACGTCGATGTCGCCCAGGTTGATCATGGCCAGACCGCGGTGCCAGAGTTGCTCGCTCAGATCGTGCAGTCGCGTCCCGGCGAGGACGGTGACGAGGGCACCCGCCGGTTCGTCGAGGGTGACGGATTCGATGCCGGTGAGGGCGTCGAGGCTGACGAGGATGCCGTCGGTGACGGCGACCCCGGTGAAGGAGTGGCCCGACCCCACAGCCTTGACCCGCTGTCCCTGCCGCGCGGCACCGCAGACGAGTGCGCGGAGGTCCGCCACCGAGCGTGGGGTCGCGAAGCGCAGCGGGTTCGCCGTCTCGGTGCCCGCCCAGTTGCGCCATGTGTCCTGTGCCATTCGCCCATCATGAACCTGGACGCTCGTCCAGGCAAATGCCGGGTTGGTCGGGCGTCCGTGTTGGTCGCGGGGGAGGCCCCCTCAGGTTCTACGATCAGAGGATGCTGAACAGGCTTCCTGCGGATGAACGTCGTGCCCAACTCGTCGAGTCGGCGCTGGCCATCGCGGAGCAGCGCGGCGTCGCGTCGGTCACGGTGCGTGCCGTGGCGGAGGAGGCGGGTGTCTCTCTCGGTGTGGTGCACTACTGCTTCGAGAGCAAGGAGGAGCTCCTCGCCGCAATGGGCGAGAGCCTGGTTCTGCAGCTCAGCGCGTCGATGCGGCTGGCGTTCGGTCAGGTGCGGCACGCGCCGGACCTGCGCGGGATCGACGGTCTGCGTGAACTGCTCCACATCGGGATCAGCGGGATGTGGCCGATCATCGAGGCCACCCCGGACCGTCAGTTGCTGACGTACGAGATCACCGCGCAGGCGTTGCGGCACCGGGCGTCCGGGAGCGAGCGGGCAGGCGATATTGCCGGTCAGCAGTACCGGACGATGGACGAGGAGGCGATCGAGTTCCTCGCCGAGTGCGCCCGGATCGCCGGCGTCGGCTGGGGCACTCCGGTCGAGTCGATCGCGCGGTTCGGGCTGGCCATGCTGGACGGGCTCGTGCTGCGGTGGCTCGTCGACCGGGACAGCGAGGCGATGATCGCGGCGCTGGACGAGATGGTGCAGGTGATCACGGCCAAGGCGGTCGAGCAGGCCTGATCCGGTCCACGCGATCTGGACAATCGTCCAACTCGATGGTTGACTGGCGTCGCAGATCGATGCCCAACGATTGGACGAACTGTGACGCCCACGCTCGACCGTCTCATCGCCTCGACCACCGAGATCGACCCGCCGTTGGCCGCGCTCGACCTGCCCACGCTGCGTGCCAACGCCGCCGACCTGGTCCGGCGCGCCGCCGGCACCCCGGTCCGGGTCGCCAGCAAATCCGTCCGCTGCCGTGCGGTACTCCAGGTCGCGCTCGGTGAGAATCTCACCGCGGCCGGCGGCTTCCACGGGATCATGGCGTACTCCCTCCGCGAGGCGATCTGGCTCGCCCGGCACGGCGCGCAGGACATCCTCATGGGCTACCCGACCGCCGACCGCGGGGCCCTCGCCGAACTGGCGGCCGAACCCGAACTGCTGAACCGGATCACCCTCATGGTCGACGGCGACGGCCACCTCGACTTCGTGTCCGCTGCCGCCGGCGCCACGTCCCTCCGGGCCCGGCTGTGCATCGACGTGGACGCGTCGCTGCGACTCGGACCCGTCCACATCGGGGTCCGCCGTTCCCCGCTCCGCGAACCGTCCGCCGTCGCCGCGTTCGCGAAACGCGCCGCCGCGCGCGGGTTTGCGGTTGTCGGAGTCATGTTCTACGAAGCGCAGATCGCGGGACTGCCCGACTCCAGCCCGCCGATCGGCTGGATGAAGCGGGCGTCCGCCAGGGAACTCGCGACCCGTCGCGGCTCCGTGGTGAACGCCGTGCAGTCGGAAGTCGGGGTACTCGAGATCGTCAACAGCGGCGGCACCGGCTCGCTCGAGGTGAGTTCCGCCGACCCGGTCGTGACGGAGGTGACCGCCGGTTCCGGTCTGTACGTGCCCACGCTCTTCGACCGGTACCGCTCGTTCCGCCCGCACCCGTCTCTGTACTTCGCCCTCTCGACGGTCCGGCGGCCTGCACCCGGCATCGCGACGCTGTTCGGCGGCGGCTACATCGCCTCCGGACCCGCCGGGCGCAGCCGTGTGCCCGCACCGATGTGGCCGACGGGTCTGAAGCTACTGCGCAACGAGGGCGCCGGCGAGGTGCAGACCCCCGTGACCGGAAGAGCGGCAGCCGATCTCGGCATCGGCGACCGGGTGTGGTTCCGGCACGCAAAGGCCGGCGAGCTGTGCGAGCGGTTCACCGAGGTGCACCTCGTCGAGTCGGACGGATCCCGCACCGCCGCGCCCACCTACCGCGGCGAGGGTCAGTGCTTCGGCTGATCGGTGAGCCGCATGAAGGCACCCAGTTCGGTCAGTCCTTCCGGGGTGCTCGGCATGTACTGGGTCAGCGATTCCGATCGGACGATGATCGCCGCCCACTTGCCGCGTGAGACGGCCACGTTCATCCGGTTCCGCGACAGCAGGAACGACATGCCGCGCGGCACGTCCTCGATCGCGGACGCGGTCATCGACACGATGGCGACGGCCGCCTCCCGCCCCTGGAACTTGTCGACCGTGCCCACCTCGACCCTGTCGAGGCCGACGGCGGCCAGATCGCGTTCGATCAACCCGACCTGCGCGTTGTACGGCGCCACCACCAGGATGTCGGACTCGTCGAGTGGGCGGGTGCCCTCGAATTCGCTGGGGTCGGTCCAGCCGGATCCGAGCAGCTTCGTGATCCGGTTGACCACTTCCCGCGATTCCTCGGGGGATTGGGTAGCGTTGCCCTGGTGGTCGACGAAGACGGTGTGCACCCCGGCGTCCATGCCGTCGAGTCGTCTTGCGGCACTGGCCGATTCCTGCGAACGCAGCTTGCCGTCGTACGACAACGTCGAGACGGGAGCACACAGCTGCGGGTGCATCCGCCACGTGCGTTCGAGGAAGTAGCCCCGGCTCGCGGGCAGCGCCCCGTGACCCTCGGCGAGCCACCCCAGAGCCGACGCGTCCACCGGTTCCGGATGGGTGCCCTGGCTGACCTGGGGGAGCTGCTGGGGATCGCCGAGCAGCAGGAGATTGCGGGCCGCGCCGCCCACCGCGATGGTGTTGGCGAGAGCGAACTGCCCGGCCTCGTCGATGACCAGCAGGTCGAGGCTGCCGGGCAGAACGCGGTCGGTGTTGGCGAAATCCCAGGCGGTTCCGCCGATCACGCAGCCCGTCCCCTCCGCCTGGTCGATGAAGCCGGGGTAGTCGTTGGAACTGATGTCGGTCCATGTCGCGGCGCGATGCCGCCCGTCCTTCTTCGCGACGAGTTCGGCGGGGAGCCCGGCCTTCACGACGCCGCCGAGCATGTTCTCGATCACCGAATGCGATTGCGCGACCACACCGATCCGCCAGTGGTGCTGCTCGACGAGTGCCTTGATCACCCGGGCCCCGGTGTACGTCTTGCCGGTGCCGGGCGGACCCTGCACCGCGACGTACGAGTTCTCGAGGTCGAGCAGGGCCGCGGTGATCGCGCCCGCGTAGTCCGTGCCGTCGACGGGCGGGAGCGGATTCCCGCTCCGGGTGCGCGGATCGGACCGCCGCAGGATGTCCACGGACGCGCACAGCGGAAGCTCCGGCAGCGGTGAGCACATGCCGTCCGCGGCCACCGCGATCGCCGATTCGATGCGGTCGGTCGTGATCGGTGGCCCGGGGGTGATCGCCGTCGGAAGTTGCCCGTACTCCTCGCCGTTCAGAAGTTCCTCGACGATCACCACGTCGCGGCGGCGGCCGTCCTTCCCGACCTCGAGCACGTTGACGGTGCACGTACCCCGCTGCTGCGGGTTGTCGCCGGCAACCGACTCCGGTGCGGGAGTGTCGTACAGCGCGTACATCGTGGTCTTGGGTCCCACCGTGCTCCCGGTGCCGAACCGGCCGGTGAGCTCGAGACGCCGGCGCAGCTTGCGTTGCCGGGGGCTGCTCTTGTGCCAGTTCTCCTCGACGACCGCGGACGACACCACCAGGACGTCCCGGATGTCCGACAGTTCGTCGTGCGGCACGACCAGCCGATCGAAGTGCGCCCACCAGAACGGTTTCCGCTCACGCCGGTGATAGCCGACTGCCGCCGCCATGAGGGCGGCGGCCTGCTGGTCGTGGCCCCGGTGCTCGCTCGGACCGTGCCCGGCGAATTCGCGCAACGCCGCCTCTGCGGGCGTGCATTCCTCGGTCACCGGGGTGGGTCCGTCGCCCGGTGGCCGGAGGCCCACGCCGTGCGTCCGCGCCTGCCCGATCAGCCAGTCGCGCAGCCGCAATGTGGAATCGCAGTCGTACTGGTTGTAGTCGGCGATGCCCTGCAGCAGTGCACCGGCCTCCTCGTCGCGGCCGTTGTCCCGGTGATCGCAGTAGTCGGCGTACGCGACCACCGACGCGGCGGCATTGGTGACGTCGCCGTCGCGCGGCTGCTCCGGCATGTACAGCGGTTCGAGTTTCTTGATGCTGTAGGACCGTTCGCCGATCCGCAGGCACCCGCGCACCACCGGGTACAGGTCGACGAGGACGTTGTCGCGCAGCAGGGTGTCGACGGTCTCCTCGCCGACGCCGTGCCGCCCCGCCAGCCGCAGCAGCGCGGACTTCTCGTACGCGGCGTAGTGGTAGACGTGCATGTTCGGGTACCGCTGACGACGCGCCGTCACGTAGTCGAGGAAGTCGACGAGCGCCTGCCGCTCCTCCGCGCGGTCGTGCGCCCAGAACGGCCGGAACACGGCGGCGCCGGCGGGACCCTCGACCACGCCGAAGAGGTATTCGAGACCCCAGTCGGTGGAACCGTTCTCGGCCCACAGCGGGTCTCCCTCGAAGTCGAAGAAGATGTCGCCGTCATCCGGTTCCGGCAGCCCACCCAGGGCCTGCGGGGCGTACAGCTGGAACTCGGGGGTGCCCGAGGACTCCTGCCGCAGCTGCAGGGCAGCCTGGGCGCGCAACGATTCGAGGGTGCGCTCGGGCAGCCCCTCGACGCTGCCCGCATGCGCGGCGAGCGCGTCGAGAGTGCCGATCCCGGCCGCGATCAGCCTGCTCCGCTGCGTCGAGCGCATTCCGGCCACCAGCAGGAGGTCGCGGTGCTGCTCGACCTCCGGAGTGCACGTGTCGCAGCGGCCGCACGCCGTGTACCGGGGGTCGCCCCACTCCGCGACCGACTGCTCGTCGCGGTGCTCGTCGAGAATCCGTTCGAGCGAGGAGCGTCGCGCGGAGTACACCGGGACGATGTCGCCGAGCGGGTGCGCGGAGTCGCTGTCGTCGCCGAGCCGCAGGTGGACGTCCGGGGACGTCGGAATGCCGTTGCCGGCGAGGGCTTCCGCGTAGGCGGCGAGCTGGAGGAGAGCCGGCACCTTCGCGTGCCGCGACAGCTTGGTGTCGTAGACGGCGTACGTGTCGCCGTCGCGGACGAGGAAGTCGCAGAAACCCAGGAAGCGGCCGTCGAAGAACGTGCCCTGGTACACGACGTCGGCGCCGCCGCGGATCGCCTCCACGGTGGCCAGGTTCGCGTCGAACAGGCCCACGGTGGTGTACTCGGGCCGGTCCATCGTGACCACCCCGTCGCCGTACTCGGTGCGGAACCGCTCGAGCCGGCGATGTTCGTGGGCGTCGCCCAGGCTCGACGTCCGTCGCAGCATCGGATCGTTGTCGACGGACGTGGAGGTGGTGCCGGCGCCGCCGAGCCCGAGCGTGGCATCCAATCGACGCAGCAACGCGAACTCGCAGGTGGCGGCCGCGGCGAGGTCGCTGGCGCTGTAGACGATGGTGTCGTCGAGGAGGAACACAGCTACGTCCCCAGTTCTGCCGGTGAGTTCACCCGGCCGATTGTGCCATCGGGGTGCGACACGTCCAGAATGGCAGCCATGCCCTTCTTCGACGGCCACTCCGGACGAGTCCACTACCGGCACTGGAGCGCGGTGGGAGGACCCGTCGTCCAGCTGGTGTTTCTGCACGGGATGGGGCAGCACACGGGGCATTACCACCGGTTCGCGCGCGGGCTGACGCCGGCGGGAATCGGGGTGTGGGGAATCGACCAGGCAGGTCACGGCCTGTCCGAGGGCGACCACCCCGGCACCGTCGCGGAGCTGGCGGAGGACGCCGCGCTCGTCAACCGCCTCGCGGAGCAGCACGCGCCGGACGTCCCGCGCGTGCTGATGGGGCACTCCCTCGGGGCCGCCGTCTCGATGGAACTTCTCCTGCGCGGCGACTCCGGATTCCGGCGCGCGATTCTCTGCGGGACCCCGAAGACCGCCGCCGTGCAGCAGACGGCGGACGCGCTGGGTTCGCTGGAAATCCCGTTGCTCGCGGTGCACGGCGTGGACGACCGCATGGCCCCGATCGATCCCGTCCGGGACTGGGCGGCGGGCATCGCGGGCCTCGAACTACGGGAGTTCGACGACGCCGGACACGACCTGCTGCACGAGAAGGTCCACGCCGCCGTCACCGCGGTGGTCCGCGATTTCGTGCTGGGCGCTGCGCGCCCGTGAGCGGCTGAGGAGTGCAGGGACTCCGTAACCACTCACGGGCGGCGGAGCCGCTTACGCGTAGATGGCCTCGATGGCCGCGCCGTGCTCCTTGTGGATGACGTTGCGCTTGAGCTTCAGCGTGGGCGTGAGCTCACCGGTCTCCTGCGTGAAGTCGACCTCGAGGATGCGGTACTTCTTGATCCGCTCCGGGTTGGACACCTTCTTGTTGCCCTCGGCGACGGCCTCGTCGATCTCGGCGACCAGGTCGGGGTTCTTCACCAGTTCGGACACCGGGGTGTCGGCGGCCAGCCCGTGGCGTTCCTTCCAGCCCGGGAGGGTCTCGGAGTCGAGGGTGATGAGCGCGCCGATGAACGGCTTGCCGTCGCCGACCACGAGGCACTGGCTGATCAGCGGGTGCGCGCGGAGGGCGTCCTCGAGGACCGCGGGCGCGACGTTCTTGCCGCCCGCGGTGACGATGATTTCCTTCTTGCGGCCGGTGATCGAGATGTAGCCCTCTTCGTCGATCGAGCCGAGGTCGCCGGTGTGGAACCAGCCGTCCCGGATCGAATCCGCGGTGGCCTGATCGTTGTGCCAGTACCCGCCGAACACGACGGGACCCTTCAGGAGCAGTTCGCCGTCCTCGCCGATCTTGGCGGCGTGGCCGTCGATCGGCTTGCCGACGGTGCCGACCTTCTGTGCGCGGGTGGTGTTCACCGAGATGGCGGCGCTGGTCTCGGTGAGACCGTAGCCCTCGTACACCGGGACGCCGATGCCGCGGAAGAAGTGACCGAGGCGTGCACCGAGCGCGGCGCCGCCGGAGACGGCGCGGTCGCACTCGCCGCCGAGCGCGGTGCGCAGCTTCGAGTAGACGAGCTTGTCGAACAGGGCGTGCTTGAGCTTGAGGCCCAGCCCGGCGCCGCCGGTGTCCTGCGCCTCGCTGTACGCGATCGCCGTGGCCGACGCCTTCTCGAAGATACTGCCCTTGCCGCCGTCGTACGCCTTCTGCTTGGCGGAGTTGTAGACCTTTTCGAACACGCGCGGCACCGACAGGATGAAGTGCGGCTTGAACGCGGCGAACTGGTCGAGCAGCGTCGTGAGGTCGGCGGTGTGCGCGACCGTGACCTTGGCGTCGAACGCCCCGAACGAGATGGCGCGGGCGAAGACGTGCGCGAGGGGCAGGAACATCAGGGTGCGCCTGCCCGCGTACATCGCGTCGCTGAGCGCCAGCTTCACGGCCGCGGACTCCGCGTAGAAGTTGGAGTGCGTCAACTGCACGCCCTTGGGGCGGCCCGTGGTGCCCGACGTGTAGATCAGGGTCGCGGGGGACGACGCGCGCACCTGGTGGCGACGCTCGTGCAGCTGCTCGTCGGTGACGCTCTCGCCGCGCTTCGACAGTTCCTCGATCGCGCCCGCGCCCTCGATCTGCAGGACCTCGCGCAGGTCGGGGGCGCCGTCGGTGACGACCTTCAGCGCGTCGGCCTGCTTCGCGTTCTCGACGACCAGCAGCGACGTGCCGGAGTCCTCGAGGATCCACTTGGCCTGATCGGGTGCGGACGTTTCGTAGATGGCGACGGTGCACCCGCCCGCCGTCCAGATCGCGTAGTCGATGACGACCCACTCGTACCGGGTCGCGGAGAGGATCGCGACGCGGTCACCGAGTTCGACGCCCGAAGCGATGAGGCCCTTCGCGACGGCGGAGACCTGCTGCGCGAACTCGGCTGCGGTGACGTCTACCCACCCACCGTTGCCCGGGCGCTTGAACGGAACGAACTTCGGATCTTCCTCGGCATGACGGAAGACCGTGTCCGCCATGGAGGCGTCCTCCGGAATTGAGAACGACTGCGGTACCGAGAATTCACGCACTATGACCCCTCCACTGAAACGACATGACGGATGTGCATTCGATCACATTTGTCCTAGTTTCGCACCAGGACCGATGTCCGTTATGTGTATTTCTGTTCTGACCAGCGGAGATTAGTGTAACTCGGCGTAAACTGATAACTCAGGCGGCCTCTTCGAGGCGGCGCGAGTTGGCGGACAGCCAGCGCCGGATCGCGTAGTTCAACTGGTCCGGATCGACGCCGAGCTCCGTCGCGGTCGCCTCGAGAATCTCCTCGGCCAGGCCGTCGTCGGTGGCTTCCGAGATGCCGAGCGCGCCGCTGATGAAGACGTCCGCCACCCGGTTCGGCCGCACCCCGGGGATCCCGGCGAGCATCAGGAAGTGCGCCCACGTGACGTCGCTGCTCTCCCCGCACACCTCGATCCACGCATCGTGGATTTGCTCCAGGGCGGCTTCGTCCCGGGCGGCCTCGAGGAGGTCGTCGATGCTGTTGATCCGGAGCTGGTGGAGTCGCTCCGCCGCCAGCTGGATGTGGCGCGCCTCGATCGGCACGCCGGTGGCGGTGTACCGCCGCTTGTACGAGCCGACCTTGCCCGCCCACTGATCCGAGCTGCCTGCCTCCTCGAACGTGCGGAGCAGGTCGCGGGCGCCGTCGGTGAGGGGCTGATCGGGGTGTGCCCGCCGGTACGCCAGGTAGCGGTCGACGACGGCGACCTCGCTGTGCCCGGCGCTCGACTGCACCGATTCGATGATGCAGAGCGCGAGGCTGTGCCGGTAGGCATCGGAGGTGACCCAGCCGGACGGGTCGCCCAATCGGTCGCGGCACGCGGAAACGACGGTTTCGACGGTATCGGCAGAGACGGTCACGAGATCCTCCAAAGGCAGTCTGTTCTGTGCTCTGTCCGGTGTATCGACAGGGCCTCCGGGAACGTTGCACTGGAGCTGAAGATTCCTCGAGAACGACCGTCAGCGGGGCGTCAAAAGGTCTGTGACCTCGCTGTCCGAGAGTTGATGGAAATCGGCGTACGCGTTGCCGACGCCGCCGAGATCGGCTGGGGTGTAGGGGCAGACCACCTCGTCGGCGGTTACGCGCAGCCGGCCGACGGCCTCGGGAGCGGCCACCGGGACCGCGACGATCACCCGCGCCGCGCCCAGCTTCTTCACCGACTGGCAGGCCACCGCTGCGGTCGCGCCTGTGGCCATGCCGTCGTCGACGAGAACGGCGATGCGGCCCCTCAGCGACGCCCGCGGCCTGCCGCCGCGCAGCACCCGTGCCCGCCGCTCGAGTTCGTGGCGCTCCTTCGCCTCCACCATGGCGAGCGACGTCTTGCTGACCCGGGCGATGCGGAGAACGTCGTCGTTGATCACCCGGGACTCGCCCTCGCCGATCGCGCCCATCGCGAGTTCCGGCTGCCACGGGACGCCCAGTTTGCGGACGAGCACGACGTCGAGGGGTGCCGACAGGGCCGCGGCGATCTCGAATGCGACGGGGACGCCGCCGCGTGGCAGTCCGAGCACCACCAGGTCGGTTCCGCGCAGGTGGTCCAGTGCGGCGGCCAGTCGGCGACCGGCGTCGGCGCGACTGGTGTACAACATCGAACGCTCCGTGATCGTGGAGAACGGCTCGTCTCCGACGCTACTCCCGATCGGGGCGCTCAGATCTCGCTGACGGTGAATCGGCGCAGGGCGAGGGCGGGATTCTTCTCCCGCACCTCGGTGATCCGCTCCGCATCGACCGCCGCGACCGCGGTTCCCACCCGCTCACCGAGCGAAACGAGGGTCACACCCATCGGGTCGACGATCATGCTGTTCCCGGCCCCGGTGCGCGCGCTCTGATCGGCGGCCGCCACGTACACGGTGTTCTCGATCGCGCGCGCCCGGATCAGGGTCGACCAGTGATCCTCCTTGAGCGGCCCGGGCACCCACTGCGCCGGCAGCAGCAGCACGTCGGCGCCCGCGTCGACGATCCGCCGGGTGACCTCGGGGAACCGGAGGTCGTAGCAGGTCTGCATTCCGAACGTGAGGCCGTCGACGGCGAACGTCTCCGGGGCGCCGATCTCCCCGGCGCGGATGACGTCGGATTCCTTGTAGCCGAATGCGTCGTACAGGTGGAGTTTGCGGTACGTGGCGACGATGTCGCCGCCGGGCCCGAGCGCGACGAGGGTGTTGGAGATGCGGTCGTCCCCGGGCAGCGCCTCGTTGACTCCCGCCACCAGATGGACGTCGAGTTCCTTTGCGGTCGAGGCCAGCCCGCCGACGAACTCGCCGTCCAGGGCCTCTGCCGATTCGACGATCCGCTCGTCCGTTCTGGGCGCCGTGAACATCGCGTACTCCGGCGCCACCACCACCTTCGCGCCGCGGCCCGCGGCCTCGGCGGCGAGCGTCCGGACCGTGCGCAGGTTCTCCTGCTTGTCCTGACCGGGAGCGAACTGAATGACAGCGACATCGACCATGCCGTCCACGCTAGGCGACGACCGCGCGGCGGGTGTCTCCCGTCCCGGTCGCCGCCGATTTCCGCGGCGTGGCGTTGCAGTGTGGACTCGTGCACTAAACTGCTGGTCAATGAGTGATATCGAGCGTGACCCCGAACCCCCCACTTTTGCCGACCTCGACATCGACGATCGGGTCTTGAAGGCACTGTCCGATGTGGGCTACGAGTCGCCCTCGCCGATCCAGGCCGCCACCATTCCGCCGCTCCTCGCAGGCAACGACGTCGTCGGCCTCGCGCAGACCGGCACCGGCAAGACCGCTGCGTTCGCGGTACCGATCCTCTCGAAGATCGACCTGACGCAGAAGTCGCCGCAGGCGTTGGTCCTCGCGCCGACCCGCGAACTGGCCCTGCAGGTCGCGGAGGCGTTCGGCAAGTACTCCGCCCACATCCCGGGCCTGCACGTCCTGCCGATCTACGGCGGCCAGAGCTACGGCGTCCAGCTGTCGGGGCTCCGGCGCGGGGCGCACGTCGTGGTGGGCACGCCCGGCCGGGTGATCGACCACCTGGAGAAGGGCACCCTCGACCTGTCCAAGCTCTCCTACCTCGTCCTGGACGAGGCCGACGAGATGCTGAAGATGGGGTTCCAGGAGGACGTCGAGCGCATCCTCTCCGACACCCCCGAATACAAGCAGGTCGCGCTGTTCTCGGCCACCATGCCGGGCGCCATCCGCAAGATCTCGAAGCAGTACCTGCACGATCCGGTCGAGATCACGGTGAAGTCGAAGACGTCGACGGCGTCCAACATCTCGCAGCGGTACGTCCAGGTGGCGCACCAGCGCAAACTCGACGCCCTGACGCGTGTCCTCGAGGTCGAGGACTTCGAGGCCATGATCATCTTCGTGCGCACCAAGCAGGCCACCGAGGACCTCGCGGAACGACTGCGTTCGCGGGGCTTCTCCGCCGCGGCCATCAACGGTGACATCGTGCAGGCCCAGCGTGAGCGGACCATCGGCCAGCTCAAGAGCGGCGCCCTCGACATCCTCGTGGCCACCGACGTGGCCGCGCGTGGCCTCGACGTCGACCGCATCTCCCACGTCGTCAACTACGACATCCCGCATGACACGGAGTCGTACGTCCACCGGATCGGCCGCACCGGTCGCGCCGGGCGCGCGGGCGAGGCGCTGCTGTTCGTGGCGCCGCGCGAACGGCACCTGCTCAAGGCCATCGAGAAGGCGACCCGTCAGCCGCTCGCCGAGATGCAGCTGCCCAGCGTCGACGACGTCAACGCGCAGCGTGTGTCCAAGTTCGGCGACTCGATCACCGAGAGCCTGACCTCCGACAACCTGGCGTTGTTCCGCAAGATGATCGAGGACTACGAGCAGGAGCACGACGTTCCGCTCGCCGATATCGCTGCCGCGCTCGCGGTGCAGTCGCGTGACGGTGAGGCGTTCCTCATGGCGCCCGAACCGCCGCCCGCGCCCCGCCGTGAACGTGAACCCCGTGAACCCCGCCCGCCGCGCCGTTTCGACGACGGCCCTCCGACCCGCTCGCGCGGACCGGAAGGCCAGGAGCTCGCGACGTACCGCATCGCGGTCGGCAAGCGGCACCGGGTGGTGCCGGGGGCGATCGTCGGTGCCATCGCGAACGAGGGCGGGCTACGGCGCAGCGACTTCGGGCACATCAGCATCCGCCCGGACCACAGCCTGGTGGAATTGCCCGCCGACCTGTCCAGCGAAACCCTCGAGGCTTTGCGCCGCACCCGGATCTCCGGTGTGCTGATCCAGCTGCAGCCCGACTCGGGGCCGCCGTCGGGTCGTCCGGGCCGTGGTGGCCGCGACGACCGGGCCGGCGGAAAGTTCCAGCGCGACCGGGACGACAGGAAAAGGCCGCGCGAGTAGTCCTCGCGCGGCCCTGACCGGGGTCCCCGGCGGTTACGCCGGGGGAGCGGGAGCCGGGGCGGGCTGCGCAGCCTCGGCAGGCAGCGGGCCCTCCTCGGGAACGAAGAACGAACCGACGGTCGGCAGCACGTAGCAGGTCGCGCTGGTGTAGTCGACGGTGCCGAAGATCGATGCCACGACGGTGCCCGCGCCCGTTGCCACCACCTTGTTCAGCGCGGGGTAGCCGTCTTCCGTGAGCCCGTCGAGGGGCAGGATGCCGCTGCCGCCGGTGCTCGTGTTGATCCAGGCGACGTTCAGTCCCGACGACTTCACGACACCGGGATAGGCGGAGAGGGCCTGGAAGCTGATCTCGTGCGCCTTCACCTCGGCGGTGGGCCCGGTGGTGCCCGACGCCAGCGTCAGCGTGACCGGTGCGAGGGTGCCGCATCCCACGGTCGGTGCGGTGTAGAAGAACGGTGTGTTCTCACCCGCGACGTCACGCAGCACGGTCGACGTGGCCAGCGCCTCGACCGCGGCCTTCTCCTCGGGCTTGTCGGCCTGGGTGCGGAGTTCGGCGAGTCCGGGGACGTCGGGGGTGGCCGGGTCCGCCGCTGCCGTGCCCGCGAGGCCGAAAGCCGCGATACCGACCGTTGCCGTCGCGATCGTGCGTCGCATCACGCTCATACCGTCCACCTGAACTCCTCATTGTCTCGTTCGGGCAGCTCTGCAGCGCCGCCCGAGCGGAGAATTTACCCGAGAGCGGGGAAACAGTCAGGACCAGCTGCCGCCGCCGGCCAGCGTATCGGCCCGCGCGCCGTCGAGAGACTGCCGAATGACGTCGGCGTGACCGGCGTGCCGGGCGAGTTCCTCGATCTGGTGCAGCAACATGTAACGCACTGTGAACACGACTCCCGACGTCATCCACTGCGCCACGTCGGCGGGCAGGTCGACGTCGCGGTCCAGGTCGGTTTCGGCGGCGACCGCGGCCTCGGTGGCGCGCTGCGCGGCGTCGAAGCGGGCGAGAAGGACGTCGACGGTCTCGTCCTCGGCGACGTTCCATGCCGCCATCCACGCAGCCACCGGATCGTCGCCGGCACCGCGCGGGGTGCCGGTGATGCGGGCGGTCATCGCCTCCTCGCCGTCGATCACGTGTTTGAGGACGGACGCCAGGCTCATCTCGCTCGCGCTGGGCGCGCTGCGGACCTGCTCCTCCGTCAGGCCGGACACCGCATTGCGGAACGCGGTGCGCTGGTTGTCCAGCATGAGGAGAAGGAGTCCGCGCTCGTCGGAAATGGGGGCTGGGGTGCTGGGTGTCTCGTTCATGCATTCAGTGTTGCGCGGATAGCGGACACCTACTGTCCTCGATTGGAAGTCTGCGCGCGTTCCCAGCGGTCCTGGCAGGACCGACCTACGATCGAGGCACGTGTCCGGGGAACATCCCTGTTCCTGTGATCGAGTCGCGAACCGAGGTGCTTATGCCCCTGGAAGATTCGTCGTCGGCCTTCGCCGACCCGTCCCGGGAGGGCGCGGCCCCACCGGAGCACGACCTCGAAGGCCACATCATCGAGGCCCGTTCCGAGGACTTCTTCCACGCCAGGGAACTGCAGGTCGACAACGAGTGGTTCAAGACCGCGGTGTTCTACGAGGTTCTGGTCCGCGCGTTCTTCGATTCCTCGGGAGACGGAACGGGCGATCTCCGGGGGCTGACGTCCAAACTCGACTACCTGTCCTGGCTCGGCGTCGACTGTCTGTGGCTGCCACCGTTCTACGACTCACCGCTGCGCGACGGCGGATACGACATCCGCGACTTCCGTGCCGTGCTGCCGGAATTCGGGACGGTCGAGGATTTCGTGCAGCTCTTCGATCAGGCGCACCGCCGCGGGATCAGGGTCATCACGGACCTGGTCATGAACCACACGTCCGACACCCACGCCTGGTTCCAGGAGTCGCGCAACGACCCCGACGGCCCGTACGGCGACTTCTACGTCTGGTCCGACCGCGACGCAGGGTATCCGGACGCGCGGATCATCTTCGTCGACACGGAGACCTCCAACTGGACGTGGGATCCGGTGCGCAAGCAGTACTACTGGCACCGCTTCTTCTCCCACCAGCCGGACCTGAACTACGACAATCCCGACGTTCAGGACGCGATGATCGACGTGCTGCGGTTCTGGCTGGACCTCGGAATCGACGGCTTCCGGCTGGACGCGGTGCCCTACCTGTTCGAGCGGGAGGGCACCAACTGCGAGAACCTGCCCGAGACCCACGCGTTCCTCAAGAAGTGCAGAGCCGTCATGGACGCCGAGTACCCGGGGCGGGCGCTGCTCGCCGAAGCGAACCAGTGGCCGTCGGACGTCGTGGAGTACTTCGGGGAGCCCAATGTCGGCGACGAGTGCCACATGGCGTTCCACTTCCCGCTGATGCCGCGCATCTTCATGGCGGTGCGGCGGCAGAACCGTTTTCCGATCTCCGAGATCCTCGCGCAGACCCCGCCGATTCCGAGTTCGTGCCAATGGGGAATCTTCCTCCGGAACCACGACGAGTTGACGCTCGAAATGGTGTCGGACGAGGAGCGTGACTACATGTATTCCGAGTACGCGCAGGACCCGCGGATGAAGGCGAACATCGGCATCCGGCGGCGCCTCGCGCCGCTGCTCGAGAACGACCGCAACCAGCTCGAGCTGTTCACCGCGCTGCTGCTGAGCCTGCCGGGTTCGCCCGTCCTCTACTACGGTGACGAGATCGGCATGGGCGACAACATCTGGCTCGGCGACCGGGACTCGGTGCGGACGCCGATGCAGTGGACGCCCGACCGCAACGCCGGATTCTCCCGCGCCGACCCGGCGCGAATGTATCTGCCGGTCATCATGGACCCCACGTACGGCTATCAGTCGGTGAACGTCGAGTCGCAGATGAACTCGACCAACTCGTTGCTGCACTGGACCCGCCGGCTGATCCAGGTTCGCAAGCAGCACCCGGCGTTCGGAACGGCCTCGTTCACAGAACTCGGCAGTGCGAACCCGGCCGTGTTGTCGTATGTGCGGGAGACCCCGCCGAGCGAGGACCGCGCGTACAGCGACGTCATCCTGTGCGTCAACAACCTGTCCCGGTTCCCGCAGGCGGTGATCCTGGATCTCACCCAGTTCACCGGCCGAATCCCCGTGGAGCTCACCGGCTCCGTTCCCTTTCCCACGATCGGGGACGACGGGTACATGATCACGCTGCCCGGTCACGGCTTCTTCTGGTTCGCGCTGCAACCGGATCCCAAATCCGACGGCGCGGTGAGCGGACACCCGGTCAGCAGCGAAGCGGAACAGGCGGTGCAGCAGTGAACGAACCCACCAGCGGACGCATTCCCGACGAGACCCTCGAACGGCAACTCGTCCGGTGGTTGCCGGACCGGAGGTGGTTCGCCGCGAAGGGCAACACCATCTCGGCGGTGCGGATCCTGCTCCGCCACGAGCTGACGTCGGTCTTCGGGTTCTCCGCCGAGCACCTGCTGGTGTCGGTGGAATTCGAGGCGGGCCCGGCGCAGGTGTACCAGGTGCCGCTGGGGTTCCGCAGTCATCTGCCCGAGGACCTCGAACCGTGGGCGTTGCCGGACGGCGACGGCAACGGCATGATCGCGTACGACGGACTGCACGACGCCGAGGTCATAACCCTGTACGCGGACCTGCTGGCCGAGGCGCAGGGTTCCGGACCGGTGCAGTTGAAGACCGTGCCGGGCACGGTGATCGAACCGGGACTGCGTGGGCGAACCCTGGGCGCGGAGCAGTCGAACACGTCGGTGGTGCTGGGGGAGAAGTTGCTGATGAAGATCTTCCGCCTGGTCACCCCCGGGGTGAATCCCGACGTGGAACTCCATCTGGCGCTCGCCGGCGCGGGCAGTGAATACGTCGCCACGCTGCGGGCATGGATGGAAACGGATGTCGCCGGAATTCTCACCACGCTCGCGATGGTGCAGGATTTCGAGGCCAACTCGGCGGACGGGTGGAGCATGGCGCTGGGCAGCGTCCGCGACCTCCTCATCGAGGCGGATCTCCACGCCGCGGAGTTGGGGACGGACTTCGCCGGTGAGTCCCATCGCATGGGCGCCGCCGTCGCCGAGGTGCACTCGACGCTGGCGCGTGCGCTGGGTGCGGAGGAGCGGCAGGTGGCGTCGACGACGGTGGAGGCGATGAACCGCAGGCTGGACGCCGCCACCGCAATCGTTCCCGAACTGGGGGAGGTGGCCGCCGCGGTGCGGGACAAGTTCGCCGAGGCGGAAGCGCTGGGCGCCACCGCCGTCCAGCGGATTCACGGGGACCTGCACCTCGGTCAGGTGCTGCGGACACCGGAGCGGTGGCTGCTCATCGACTTCGAAGGCGAGCCAGCCAAGACGCTCGACGAGCGCCGGGAACGGGACAGTCCGTTGCGGGACGTCGCGGGAATGCTGCGGTCCTTCGACTACGCCGCCCACCACCTGCTGGCCGATTCGGTGCCGATGGGGGCGATGGGAGCGGCGTCGCAACGGGACTTCCGCGCGAGGGAATGGGCCCAGCGCAACGCCGACGCCTTCTGCGAGGGCTATGCCTCGGTGTCGGGCACCGATCCGCGAGAGGCGGCGGCGTTGCTCCGGGCCTACGAACTCGACAAGGCGGTGTACGAGACGGTGTACGAGGCGAGGAACCGCCCGCAGTGGATCGGCTTGCCCCTCTCCGCCATTCGCAGACTCACCGCAGCACCTCGGTGAGGGCCGGGGACGAGACCGTGCCCGTGTCGAACTGGGTGCGGTACAGCTCTTCGTACCGGCCGCCCGCGGCGAGCAGTTCGGAGTGGGTGCCGCGTTCGACGATGCGCCCGGCCTCGACCACGAGGATCAGATCCGCCGCGCGGACGGTCGACAACCGGTGCGCGATCACGACCGCGGTTCGCCCGGCGAGGGCCTCGCCCAGCGCTTCCTGGACGGCGGCCTCGGACGTGGAGTCGAGGTGCGCCGTCGCCTCGTCGAGGATGACCACCCGAGGATGCGCGAGCAGCAGGCGCGCGATGGTCAGCCGCTGGCGTTCGCCGCCGGACAGTCGGTAGCCGCGTTCGCCGACCACCGTGTCGAGGCCGTCGGGAAGGGCGGCGACGAGGTCGGTGAGTCGGGCGCGTTCCAGGACCTCCGCGAGTTCGGCCGGCGTGGCGCCGGGGCGGGCGAGCAAGAGGTTGGCCCGAACGGTGTCGTGGAAAAGGTGCCCGTCCTGGGTCACCATTCCGACGGTGGCCCGCACCGAGTCGGCGGTCAGGTCCCGCACGTCGACCCCGCCGAGTTTCACCGAGCCCGCGTCCGCGTCGTAGAGCCGGGGAACCAGTTGGGCGATGGTGGACTTGCCGGCCCCGGACGATCCCACCAGGGCGACCATCTGCCCGGGTTCGGCGCGGAACGACAGTCGGTGCAGCACGTCGACGCCGCCGCGGGTGTCGAGGGTCGCGACCTCTTCGAGCGACGCCAGCGACACCTTGTCGGCCGAGGGATACGCGAACTCCACCGAGTCGAACTCGACGGATACGGGTCCCTCGGGCACCGCGACCGCGTCGGGCTTCTCGGCGATCAGCGGCGTCAGGTCGAGGACCTCGAAGACGCGCTCGAAGCTCACCAGCGCGCTCATCACGTCCATGCGTGCGCTGGCCAGCGCGGTGAGGGGCGAGTAGAGGCGGGTGAGCAGCATCGCCATCGCGACCACCGCTCCCGCGTCGAGTTGTCCGCGCAGTGCGTAGAACCCGCCCAGTCCGTAGACGAGGGCCAGCGCGAGCGCCGAGACGAGGGTGAGCGCGGTGACGAACACCGACTGCAGCATGGCCGTGCGGACGCCGATGTTGCGCACTCGCCGCGCGCGGACCGCGAATTCGGCGGACTCTTCCGACGGACGGCCGAACAGCTTGACGAGCGTGGCGCCCGGCGCCGAGAACCGCTCCGTCATCTGCGTGCTCATCACCGAATTGTGGTTGGCCGCCTCACGATTGAGTTGTGCGAGCCGCGCGCCCATCGTGCGCGCGGGCAGGACGAAGATCGGCAGCAGCAGCAGTGCGCACAGCGTGATCTGCCAGGAGATCCCGATCATCACGATCAGCGTGATGCCCAGCGTGACCAGGTTGGACACCACACCCGACAGGGTGTCGCTGAATGCGCGCTGCGCACCGATCACATCGTTGTTGAGGCGGCTGACCAGCGCGCCGGTGCGGGTGCGGGTGAAGAAGGCGATCGGCATCCGCTGCACGTGGTCGAACACGGCGGTGCGCAGGTCGAGGATCAGGTCCTCGCCGATGCTCGCCGACAACCACCGCGTCCACAGCGCGAGTGCGGATTCGAGGACGGCGATGACCGCGATGAGCGCCGCGAGACGCACGATCACGGACACCGCGTCGCTGCCGACGATGGCGTTCACGACGCGGCCCGCCAGCACCGGGGTGGCCACGGCCAGCGCGGCCGTGACGACGCTGAGCAGCAGGTACCACGCGAGGTTGCGGCGGTGCGGCCGGGCGAAACGGGCGATCCGCCGCAACGTCGTCCGGGAGAAGGGGCGTCGATCTTCCTGGGCGTGCATCGCGTTGTACATCGCGTTCCACGCAGTGACTTCCATGCTCATGCCGGCGGCCTCCTGTCGCTGTCCCCCCACGGTAGAGCCGGGGTATGACATGACCGTAGAACCTCAACTTAACTCGAGGTCAAGCAGCGGGCGCGGGAAGCGTCACTTCGCGACGTCGACGACCACCCGCGTCGGATCGGACAGGGTGGACACCGTGAACGGACGGCCGGGCGCGCTCACGCCGATGAACGACTGGGTGACGCCTTCGAACACGAGCGCACCGTTGACCTCGGTCACCGTGCCGCCGGGAACACCGGGCACCGGATTGGGGCCCGAGTAGCCCTCCACGTCGCTGTCGAACGGGTACGCCGAGCCGTCGATCTGCACCTGCAGGATGCCGTTGCCCGACACCGGGATCGTCTTGCCGCTGCCGTCCTGCACGGCCTGGTCCACGTATTCGACCCGCCAGCCCGGGGTGCCCTTGCCGCCGAGTTCGTACACCACGCGGTCGAATCCCTCGTGCCCGCCGACGCGGACGTCGGTGACGGTGAGCTTCGCGGACTCGGACGCCGCGGACGACTTCGGCGACGCGTCGGTCGGGATCGGTGCCGACTCGGATTCGAGTGCGCTGCCGGTGGTGGCCGCGGCGGCAGGCGACGTCGCCGCCACACTGCTGGCGGAGTTCGACTCCGAGCATCCGGTGAGCGTCAGGGCCAGCGTGCAGGCGGCGAACGCGGCGAAGGGACCGATCCGGTGGTTGATCATGATCCGATCGTAGGCCGGGGCCGATCACAGACGCGGGAGCCCCGGGCGTGGCGTCGCGATCGCGTCCAGGTACAGCCAGTTGCCGTCCTCACGGACGAATCGGCTGTTCTCGTGCAGCGATTCGCGGTGGCCGTCCAGCACGAAGTGCGCACGGAACTCGACGGTGCCGGTGGTGTCGAGCAGACCGCCGCCGGTCGTGCCCAGGATGTCGAGGCGGGTCCAGCGCTGCGCCGGATCGAGGTCCAGGCCCGCGGGCCGCGTGCTCGGATGCCACGTCGCGAGGAGATAATCGGCGTCCAGCACCGCGAACGCGCTGAACCGGGATCGCATCAGGCGCTCGGCCGTGGGCGCCTTCGCCTCGCCGCGGTGATACCTCCCGCAGCACTCGTCATACGGTTCACCGAGCAGGCAGGGGCATCGAACGGTCACGGTCCCAGTATGGACGGCGGTCACACGAGCTTGTGAGTGCGGTCCTTCCAGTACGGCGCGCGCAGTTCCCGCTTCAGGATCTTGCCGGTGGGGTTGCGCGGCAGCAGGTCGACGACGTCGACCGTCGTCGGGCACTTGAACTTCGCCAGGCGCTGACGGGTGTAGTGGATCAGTTCGTCCGGTTCGATGCTGCTTCCGGTCACCGGCACCACGACGGCCTTGACCGTCTCACCCCAGTGGTCGTCGGGAACGCCGATCACCGCGACCTCCGCCACCGCCGGGTGTTCGACGAGGACCCGTTCGATCTCGGGGGAGTACACGTTCTCGCCGCCGGTGATGATCATGTCCTTCAGCCGATCCTCGATGAACACGAAACCGTCGGCGTCCGCGCGGCCCATGTCGCCGCTGCGCAACCACCCGTCCGCGGTGATCGCCTCCGCCGTCGCCTCGGGTTTGCCGAGATAGCCGGGCGTGCGCTGGTCCGATCGCCACCACAACTCCCCGGTCTCACCGGTGGCGACGTCCTCGGCGGTGGCCGGGTCCACGATGCGCATCTCCACACCGGGAATGGGCTGTCCCGCCGACGCCATCCTCGCCTCCTGCGACTCGTCGCGATGCACGTCCGGCAGGAGTGCGGTGACCACACCCGCGCATTCGGTCATTCCGTACACCTGGACGAACTCCGCCTCCGGCCAGGCGGCGAGCGCGCTGCGCAGCAACGGCAGCGGCATCGGGGCGGCGCCGTACGTGATGCGGTGCAGCGCGCCGAACGCGGCCACGGCCTGCTCGCCCCCGGCGAGCACCCCGGCGATCACCGGCGGAACGAGGAACGCGATGTTCGCACCGGCCGCGAGCGCACCGAACAGCGACGGCGCGTCGGCCTCCCTCGTGAAATGGCAGCGGGCGCCGGCGTGCACACCCATGATCGCGTAGCAACTCCCACCGACGTGGAACAGCGGCATGGCGACGAGCAGACAGTCGTCGTGCCGTGCGGGCAGGATGTCGAGCACCGCAATGCTGTGCGCGATCAGGTTGCGGTGCGTCAGCTGAACGCCCTTGGGCCTGCCCGTGGTTCCCGAGCTGTAGAGGATCAGCGCGGTGGCCTCCGCGGCCACGTCCGGCCTCGACGACAGGACGGACGCCTCGGCGAGCCACGGCTCGAACTCGTCGTGCTCCCCGCCGACGGTGATGATCTGCTCGATGCCGGTCAGCCGGTCCCGCAAGGCCATGACTTGCTGGAGAAACTCGTTGCCCACGAACAGGATTCGCGCCTTGCAGTCGTTGATCACGTAGTCGAGTTCCTCGCCGGCCAGTCGCCAGTTGGGCACTGCGGCCGCCGCGCCGAGGAGGGAGGCGGCGTAGGTGACCTCGAGGCAGGACAGGTGGTTCTTGTCGACGAACGCGACCGTGTCGCCTGCCCCGATTCCGCCTTCTGCCAAGGCTCCCGCGACGTGCAGGATCCGGTCGTGCCACCCGGACCACGTGTAGTCGGCGCCCTGGAACTGCACGGCGACGTCGTCCGGTCGAACCTGCGCCCAGTGCGCGAGTCGGTCGAAGATGATCTCGTTCTCGGCGTCCGACATGCGCCCACCTCTCGTCTGTGACGTCAGTCACATCAGGCTAGTAGCCGGTGCTCCGATCAGTGACGTTTTGCCTCATGCGGTCGAACTGCTTCGGCTCTGCGTGCCCGCGCGTCGCAACGCGGCGCTGCCGAGGGCGCCCACCACGATCAGGGTGATGCCCAGCCAGTCGGGGTCGTTGTCGGTGACGAGCATCGCGATCCCCACGCCGATCACGTACGGCGGCAGGAAGTCGAACAGCTTGACGAGCGGCGGCGCCACCTCTTCCGGTTCCCCGGGTTCCCGCGGCGCCTGCGCGCTCGCCACGTCCGGATACCACTCGGTGAAGGACAGCGCGAACAGCAACGCCCCGATCGGAATGATCCACCCCGTCCAGAAATTGTCCGGCTGGTCGAGGACGAGGTCGCCGTACAGTCCGGATGCCGCCGACACTGTGAAGGACAGCGCCCACACCAGGGTGATGAGCTGATTCACCTTCAGGAACAGCGGCGAGGTCCAATACTCCTCGGGTGTAGTCTCTTTGGCGTACGGCAGGGTGAACGGATTGCGCAGCAACAGCGAGCCGAACGCGAACGCGACGAGCGCCAGACCCGACATCTCGCCCGACCACTTCTCCAGCCAGGTGATCAGGCTGTCGGAGGCGAACAGTCCGATCACGGCGAGGCAGCCGAAATAGACGATGTCGAACACTTCCATGGGTTTGAGGCTTCCGCCGCGGCGGTGGCTGAGGAACAGGAACAGGATCGACAACCCGAGGGCGGTGGCGACGGATTCCTCGAACCGCCCGGGGCCGGACAGCAGCGACATCACGATCCACGGCGCCAGGCCGGCGAACGGTGATTGGAGGAACGCGTCGAGGAAACGCGATCCCGTCCGGGGTGTGGGGGGTTCGATGGCCATGAGGGCTCTCCTTCGCACCGGCGATACCGGAATTCTCCCAGGTCGGCACATCCGTTGTGGGCTTTTCCGGCCGGGTCGCCGTGTCAGGGATCACGTCCCGACTTACCGAAGATCAGGGTGGTCCCTGATGGCGGGCCGCCGCGGGTGTCGACAAGATGGAGGAGTGCGCCGCGCGTGCACCGTCCCGGCCCGTCACCACGGGGCCGGACCCGCCACGAGAGAATGACGAAAGGCGATCATGAGCACGCATGCCCCCGCTGTCGCTGCCCGTGCTGTCGAGCTGTCCAAGACGTACGGCACCGGCGACACCCAGGTCCACGCGCTCAGCGCGGTATCCGCGGAGTTCGCCCGTGGTGAGTTCACCGCGATCATGGGACCGTCCGGTTCCGGCAAGTCGACGCTGATGCACTGCCTGGCCGGCCTCGACGCCGCCAGTTCGGGTTCCGTCCTCATCGGCGACACCGAGTTGACGACGCTGACCGACAAGCAGATGACCCAGCTGCGACGCGACCGCATCGGCTTCGTGTTCCAGGCGTTCAACCTGGTGCCGACGCTGACGGCGCTGGAGAATATCACCCTTCCGCTGGACATCGCGGGCCGCAAGCCGGACGCCGCGTGGCTCGAGAACGTGCTCACCAAACTCGGGCTGCAGGATCGTCTCGAGCACCGCCCGGGGGAGTTGTCCGGAGGTCAGCAGCAGCGGGTCGCGTGTGCCCGGGCCCTGGCAGGGCAGCCGGAGATCATCTTCGGCGACGAGCCCACCGGCAACCTCGACTCGAAGTCCTCGGGCGAGGTGCTGTCGATCCTGAGGGCCGCGGTGGACGAATTCCACCAGACCGTGGTCATCGTCACCCACGACCCCCGCGCGGCCGCCTACGCCGACCGGGTGGTGTTCCTCGCCGACGGCAAGATCGTCGACGAACTGCATGAGCCGACGGCCGATTCGGTCCTCGACACGATGAAGCGACTCGACGAGCCTGCCCACGCCCTCACGTCCGACGCGGCGGTCTGACCGCATGGCGTCCACATCCGGTGCGCCGATGCGCAAGGTGTCGCTGCGCAACCTGGCGGCACACAAGGTCCGGCTGGCACTGACGGTGCTGTCCGTGGTGCTCGGCACCGCGTTCGTCGCCGGTTCCTTCGTCTTCACCGACACCCTCCAGAAGACGTTCGATTCGATCTTCGAGAACACCGCGCAAGGGGTCGACGTCCGAGTGTCGAGCGAGGAGCGCAACTCCAGTGGAGTGCCCCTCGCCGACCTCGACACCATCACCGCGCTGGACGGGGTGCGCGCGGTCGCACCTGCCGTCAGCGGGCAGATCGTCCTCATCGATTCCGACGGCGCCGCCGTCCAGACCGGTGGTGCGCCGAGCATCGGCGAGTCCTACCTGCCGCCGGGCCAAGCGCTCGGCGAACCCGACGAGTACGTCCAGGGCACGCCGCCGGCCCAGGTCGGCCAGATGGCCGTCAACGCCAGTGCCGCCGAACGCGCGAAACTCGCCGTCGGCGACACGACGAAGGTTCTCGTGCCCGCTCGCGGCATGGTCGACGTCACCGTCTCCGGCATCTACGACACCGGCAACGAGACCGGTGGATTCATCGGCGCGACGTTCGTCGACTCGCAGGCCCGCGAACTGTTCACCGACGGCAAGCACGTCGAGTACATCGACGTCGCCGGGACCGGTCTGTCCCAGACCGAACTGCGCGACGAGATCGCCGCCGCCCTTCCCGACGCAAAGGTCCAGACCGGCGACGAGGTCCGCGAGGAAACCAAGGCGCAGGTGACGGAGGCGCTGAGCTTCATCAACTACTTCCTCCTCGCATTCGGTGCGATCGCTCTGCTCGTCGGCACGTTCATCATCTACAACACGTTCTCGATGATCGTGGCCCAGCGGTTGCGCGAACTGGCGCTGCTCCGCGCGATCGGTGCCAGCCGCACGCAGGTGGGCCGGTCCGTGGTCTTCGAGGCCCTCGTGGTCGGCGTGATCGGCAGTGCGATCGGGATCGCCGCCGGCGTCGGCCTGGCCTACGGATTGCGCGCACTGCTGAACGCGTTCGACGTCGGTCTGCCCGAAGGTCCCCTGCAGGTGGGGCCGCGCACGATTCTCATCGCCCTCGTGGTCGGGGTGCTCGTGACGACGGTCAGCGCGTACGCACCCGCCCGGCGCGCCTCCAAGGTGCCGCCCGTCGCGGCGATGCGCGAGGAATTCGCGTCCACCGGTGACTCACTGCACGTGCGCACCATCGCCGGTGCGGTCCTCGGTGTCCTCGGCGTCGTGGGACTCGTGATCGGTTCGCGGGGTACCGGTGGCGGTGCGGCGGCGGTCGTCGGCGCGGGCGCGCTCGGTCTGATCCTGGCCGTGCTGTTCGCCGCCCCCGCGTTGTCCCGGCCGATCGTCGGGGCGCTCGGAGCGGTGCTGGCCAAGCCGTTCGGCCCGGTCGGGCGCCTGGCCCGCACCAACGCCGTGCGCAATCCCCGCCGCACCGCCGCCACCGCGTTCGCGCTGACACTCGGACTGATGCTCGTATCCGTCATCGGGGTGTTCGGCGCATCCGCGAAGGCCAGCGTCAACCAGCTGGTCGACTCGGGGGTGTCCGCCGACTACGTGCTCACCGGACCCAATCAGATCGGTGTGCCCAGCGGCGCGGCGAGAGCCGTGCGGAACCTCGACGACGTCCAGAGCGCCGCCGCCCTGCACCCGGTGTCCGTGAAGGTCGACGACGAGCGGCAACAGGGCGCGTCGCTGGACGGCCCACTCGAGGGCGTCCTCGACTACACGCTCGTCGAGGGCGGCGCCGACCTGACGGGTAACCACCTCATCGTGTCCCAGACGACAGCGGCGCAGAAGGGCTGGACGCTGGGCACGACCGTCCCGATGACGAGCGCCGACGGGAAGGTCGTCGACGCCGAGGTCACCGGTGTCTTCGAAGACAACCAGCTGGTCGGCGACTGGCTCGTCTCGGACGACGTCTACCGGCAGGTCATGCCCGCCGCGACCATCCCCGATCTGGCGGTGCTCATCGACGCGAAGCCGGGTGCGGACCTGACGCAGCTGCGCGCCGACCTCGAATCCGCGACCAAGCAGTTCGTCGTGGTGCAGGTGCAGGACCGCGAACAGTTCAAGGGAACGCAGGGCCAGCAGATCGACACGCTCCTCGCGATCCTCTACGGGTTGCTCGCACTCGCCGTCGTGATCGCGATCCTCGGCATCATCAACACGCTCGCGCTCTCGGTGGTCGAGCGCAGGCGGGAGATCGGCATGCTCCGCGCGGTCGGGATGCAGAGGTCCCAGATGCGCCGCACGATCTACCTGGAGTCGATGCTGATCGCGGTGTTCGGTGCGGCCGTCGGCGTGCTGCTCGGCATCGCGTTCGGCTGGGGCTTCGTGAGCACCCTGAAGGACCAGGGGCTCGGCCAGGTGACGGTGCCGTGGGGGCAGGTGGTCGCGATGCTCCTCGGATCCGGTGTGGTCGGTGTGTTCGCGGCACTGTGGCCGGCGAGCCGCGCCGCCCGCACCCGCCCGCTGGAGGCCATCGCCGACCTCTGACCCTCACGGGCGCAAAGCGCCTAATGTGTTGGCGTGCAGAAAATTGTGATCGTCGGGGCGGGCTTGTCGGGCCTGCGCACCGCGGAGGAACTTCGGCGGGCCGGATACGAGGGTGATCTGATTCTTCTCGGAGGTGAACCGCACCTTCCCTACGACCGCCCACCGCTGTCGAAGGAAGTGATGCGCGGGGAGAAGAGCGACACCACGCTCAAGCCGCGTGAGTTCTTCGACGAGAAGAACATCGAACTGCGGCTGGGGGTCGAGGCCGCCTCGGTGGACACCGGATCCCGCATCCTGAGACTCGCTGACGGCAGCGAACTCGGCTACGACGAACTCGTGATCGCCACGGGCCTCGTGCCGCGGCGGATCCCGGGGCTACCCGCCCTCGCGGGTGTCCACGTTCTCCGTTCCATCGACGAGAGCCTGGCGTTGCGCGCGGACCTTGCCGAGGGCAAGCGCGCACTGATCGTCGGGGCAGGCTTCATCGGCTGCGAGCTGGCGGCGAGCATGCGGGCCGGTGGTCTCGACGTGGTGCTGGTGGAGCCGCAGCCGACGCCGCTCGCGTCCGTGCTCGGCGAGAAGATCGGCGGACTCGTCGCCCGGCTGCACACCGCCGAGGGGGTCGATCTGCGGGCCGGTGTCGGGCTCACGTCGCTGGTGGGCACCGACCGGGTCACCGGAGCCGTCCTCGGCGACGGAAGCGAGGTCGACGTCGACGTGGTGGCGATCGGAGTCGGCTCGGTGCCGGTCACTGCGTGGCTCGACGGCTCGGGTGTCGAACTGGACAACGGTGTGGTGTGCGACGGCGTCGGACGCACGGCGGTCCCGCACGTGTGGGCGGTCGGCGACGTGGCCGCGTGGCAGCTGCAGGTGGGTGGCCGCAAGCGCGTCGAGCACTGGAGCAACGCCGGGGAGCAGGCGAAGATCCTCGCCGCGGCGTTGACCGGCACCGGCGACGAGAACACCGCAGCTCAGGTGCCGTACTTCTGGAGCGACCAGTACGACATCAAGATCCAGGCCCTGGGCACGGTGGCGGCCACCGACGAGGTGCACGTGATCAAGGACGACGGCCGCAAGTTCCTCGCCTACTACGAACGGGACGGCATCCTGGCCGGCGTCGTCGGCGGCGGGATGGCGGGTGGTGTCATGAAGATGCGGGCGAAGATCGCGGCGGGAACTCCGATCGGTGAGGTCCTCGAGGCCGCGTCGGCGTAAGAGCCGGGACGGGGGCGCGATAGATTCTCCGGGTGATTGTTGCGCTCATCGACTCGGGTCTCGGCATGCTGCCGACGGCGGCGTGGTTGCGGAAGTTGCGACCCGAACTGGATCTGATTCTCGCGCTGGATCCGGACGGGGCCCCGTGGGGTCCCAAACCGGAGCAGTGGGTGATCGATCGTGTTCTCGCGACCGCGCAGCGTAGCCTCGACCGCGGCGCCGAGGTGATCGTGCTGCCGTGCAACACGGCGAGCGTCACCGCGCTCGACCACGTCCGGGAGCTCGTCGGACCGCAGGTTCCGGTCGTCGGGACGGTGCCGGCGATCAAACCGGCCGCCGCGGCGTTCGGGTCCGTCGCCGTCTGGGCGACCGCCGCGACGACGGCGAGCCGGTATCAGGCCGATCTGATCGAGAAGTTCGGGAACGGCAGTTCGGTGGTGGGGGTCGCGTGCCACGGTCTCGCGGAGGCCATCGACCGGGGGGAGCGGGACGCTGCGATCGCCGCCATCGCGTCCGCCGCGGAGCGGACGCCCGGCGACGTCGGCGGGGTGGTGCTGGGCTGCACCCACTACCCGTTGATGGCCGACGAGATCGCGGCGCAGCTGCCGGCCGGGGTGCGGTTGTTCGACAGCGCCGAGGCGGTGGCGGCGCAGACCCTGCGCCGCATCGACGCGCTGTACCGGCCGAGCGCGGGGGAGGGCACCGTGGAGGTGTTCCTCAGCGGCAGGCCCGGGCGGCTGCCCGCGAGCGCGGAGGCGTTCCCCGCCGGTCAGCTGCTGGCCGCGGGAACATCTCAGCCCAGCTGAACCATCCCGGCCGCCACCACCCGTGCGACGTTGCCGAGTTCCTCGCCGTGTTGTCGCGGCAGGTCGTCGAGGTCGTGCAAGCGGTCGTTGCCCGCGACGGAGAACATCGCGGCCACCCACGCCGTCGCGCAGGCCCGGAGCGTCCCGGGTTGCACGGGGTACGGCGAACTGGCCTGCAGCAGTCGCTCGGTGATGTCGCTGAGGTAGTCGCGGAACCGCCTCAGGTGGGCGCGGACGTCCGGGTGGGTCTCGGCCTCGCGCCAGATGATCACCCGCATCACCGACGAGTGGTGATCGTGCAGATTCAGTGCGGTGTCGAGGTTGACGAGGCTGGCGGCGGGGTCACCCGGAGTCACCAGGGCGCCCACGTCGCCGAA
Source organism: Rhodococcus sp. P4_B6 (assembly GCF_056402215.1). NCBI lineage: Bacteria > Bacillati > Actinomycetota > Actinomycetes > Mycobacteriales > Nocardiaceae > Rhodococcus > Rhodococcus sp. P4_B6. The sequence continues at coordinate 97,543 of NZ_JBFUHV010000011.1, forward strand.
GGGTTCGGTCGGCAGTCTCTCGGACAGCAGGGCCAGGAGGATGTCGGTCTTGGAGGGGAAGTAGTAGAACACCAGTCCTTTCGGGACGTGCGCGGCAGAGGCGATCGATGCGGTGGACGTGGCATCGAATCCGTGTACGGCGATGAGGGATTCGGCGGCGTCGAGGATCAGTTCGCGCGCGTCGCCGTCGATCTTCGCGCTGCGCCGCCGACGGCCTTTCCGCGGTTGGGGGTTACCGGGCTTTCCGAGATGGGGTGCTGGCATGGGCCTTTCCCGACGTGAACGGCGGGGCGCAGGCCGTAAGCCTGCGCCCCGCCCCAATCGATGTTCTCGGTGCTGTGGTTCACAGATCAGTGATGTGTCGCCAGCCCTCCGTGTCCGTGCATCCGGGAACTCATCATCGGCAACCCCGTGACAGCCACGACGACTGCCAGGACACCGACGACCCATGCGGTCCACGCCGCGCCCGTGAATGCGTCGAAGTTCATCACCCACGGGGCGAGGAACAACAGCACTCCGAAGACGGCCATCGCGTACTCGGCCACAGTCATCTCCGGGCGGCTCATATGGACGAGACCGGAGAGGGCCACGAGTACACCGAGGACGATGAGTGACCACATCGCGGCGTTGTTGGTGTCGAGCCACAACGGCGAGAGCGCCGCGAAGACTCCGATCACGATCGCCACCACATCTTGCATACGACTCCACGATCTCATGTCCGGCCTCCTCGAAATGGATTGTGTCCACTTCGAGTACACGCCTGATTGACCGCCCGATCAATACCTCACCCGTTGCATTCGGATAACGCGAACCGCAGGTCGGAGCATGTTTCGTGATCTCCGCTCGGGCTGTCGGTGACGTGTGGGACAGTGCCTTCGTGACTTCCACCGCAGACGACGTGAAGCGTGCTCTCGCCGAGGTGTCGGACGAGGCCGACGCCGTCAATCTGGCACGGTTCTTCAAGACCGGTCCGGGGGAATACGGGGAGGGTGACGTCTTCATCGGCGTGCGGGTTCCCGGGACGCGCAGCGTGGTTCGCGCTCACGCCGATCTGGACCTGCCGGAGGTGACCGTGCTGCTCGACAGTCCGGTGCACGAGCACCGACTGGCGGGGCTGCTGGTACTCGTTACGCAGTTCGACCGGGCGGCGAAGGCGGGCGACGACGCCTTGCGCGAGAAGATCGTGTCCTTCTACCTCGACCTGGTGATGCGGGGACGGGTGAACAACTGGGATCTGGTGGACTCGTCCGCCGACCGGATCCTGGGCGCGTGGCTGTTCGACCGGCCGCGGGACCCGGTCTTCGAGCTGGCCGCGGACGACGACCTCTGGCGGCGCCGCGTCGCGCTGCTCAGTACGTTCGGGTTCATCCGCCGGGGTGATGCGTCCACGACGCTCGAGGTCGCGGAGTCCGTCCTCGGTGATCGCCGCGACCTCACCCAGAAGGCGACGGGATGGATGCTGCGCGAGGTCGGCAAGCGGGTCGACCGCGCCCTGCTGACCGGCTTCCTCGACCGGAACGCCGCGGCGATGGGGCGCACGGCCCTGACATACGCGTGTGAGCACCTCACCGCCGAGGAGCGTGCGGGCTACCGCGCGATGCGCTGACCGGATTCCCGCTACATTCGGTGGCATGACTGCTCCCGCGCCCACTCGCCGTCGCCGTGCCGGGCTGATCCTCGGCGCGGTCGTCGCGGTGATGGCCGTCGTGGCGGGCGGGGTGCTGTGGCTGGCCCCGGACCGCTACCTGCCGTGGGACACCGCCGAATTCCCGGCCGTCGACACGACCGCGCTGTCGCCGCAGCAGGCGCGGATCGTCGGGCTACTGGAGGCCGAGCACGGCACGCAGCGGCCGGGGACGTTCTACTCCGAAGGGGTCGAGGAGCCCTGGTGCGCGGACTTCGTCAGCTGGATCATGCGGGAAGCGGGCCTGCCGCTGTCGAATCCGAATTCCGGGCACTGGCGGATCCCGGGTGTCTACACATTGCAGGAGTACTACCAGTCGCAGTCGCGGTTCCAGGAGGTCGGCGACGGGTACCGCCCGGCCGTCGGGGACGTGGTGCTCTACGACAACAGCAGCTGGGTCGGCCAGCACACCAACATCGTCGTCGCCGTCGACGGTGACACCGCTACGACGGTCGGCGGCAACGAGTTCGGCCGGATCCGCGTGCACACGGTGGACTGGGCGAGCGACTCCGCCGTCGTCGGTTTCGGCCGGCTCGGGTGAGCGGCCTTCAGAATTCGATCTTGAGGTGGTCGGTGACCGGACGGGCCTGGCAGCCCAGGATGTAGCCGCTCTCGATGTCCTCGGGGTCGAGAATTTCGCTGTTCTCCATCTCGACCTTGCCTTCGAGCACGGTGCACGCGCACGACCCGCACTCGCCCTCCTGGCAGGAGTAGGGCACGTCGATTCCCTTGGCCAGCATGATGTCGACGAGGGTCTGCTTGCGGGGCCAGCTCAGGGTGTGGATCTCGCCGTCGAGTTCCACCTCCACGGTGGCGGCGTCGGCGGCCTCGGACTCGGTGACCTCGACGACGTCGGAGTCACGGAACGGGTCGCCGGCCAGCGAGTTGAACACTTCGGCGTGCACCTGGGTGCGCGGCATGCCGGCGTCGGCGAGGGCCTTGTGGATGGTGTCCATGAACGGCGCCGGTCCGCACATGAATGCCTCGTGCCCGAGGTAGGGGGCGACGGCGGAGGCGAGCTGGTCGACGCCGGGCAGTCCCTGGACCGTCTCCAGCCAGTGGATGGACACGAGCCGGGACGGGTACCGGCTCGCGAGGGTGCGCAGTTCCTCCGCGAAGATGACCGACTTCTCGTCGCGGTTCGCGTAGAAGAGGACGACCTTGCCGGACCCCTCGGTGAGGGCGGACTTGAGGATCGAGATCACCGGCGTGATGCCGCTGCCCGCCGCGAACAGCAGGAAGTCGTGGTCCAGCGACTTGGGGGTGAACACTCCCGACGGGGGAAGGACTTCGAGGGTGTCGCCGACGGCGACGTTGTCGCAGAGCCAGTTGGACCCGTACCCGTCGGCCGTCCGCTTGACGGTCACCTTGGGTGCGTCGTCGGTGAACGGCGAGCTGGCCAGCGAGTAGCACCGGGCGACCGATCCCGTGCGGTCGCTGGGGATGCGCAGGGTGAGGAACTGGCCCGGCTTGTAGGCGAACTTGCCTGCGAGGTCGGCCGGGACGTCGAAGACCAGTGACCGGGAATCGGCGGTTTCCTCGACCACGCCCGACACGGTGAGCACCACCGATCGTGAGCTGTGCGGCACCTCGACAGTCGTCATCGTGTGTGCAGTCCTTCCGTACTTCGCAGCGCCGGAACGCTCGCTTACCTGCCCCAAGAATAGAACAGGTTCTAGTTTTTGCCTAGCTGTCCACTCCGTGCGGAGTGGACAGCCTACCGAGTGTCCACCTCTCCGGCTCGGCCCGGCCGCACCTGCCCGATCGGGCAGTTTGTCCGCCGCGGTCGGACGGTTCGGGCTCGCAGGTCTGTAACCCGGGCCCGAACTAGGTCACAGTGGATTCCAGGTGAGACGCCGATCACATCTACTGCGTCCCCTTCCCCAACGCTTCAGATCCGACATCGACTAATCGAGGAGACGGCCATGGCCATCGAGCTCAACCAGATCTGGGACTTCCCCATCAAGGAATTCCACCCGTTCCCGCGGGCACTGATGGGAGTGGGCGCCCACGACATCATCGGCGTCGAGGCGAAGAACCTCGGTTTCAAGAGGACCCTGCTCATGACGACCGGCCTGCGCGGCTCGGGCATCATCGAGGAACTGGTCGGCAAGATCGAGTACCAGGGCGTCGAGGTCGTGCTCTACGACAAGGTCGAGTCCAACCCCAAGGACTACAACGTCATGGAGGCGGCCGCGCTCTACCAGAAGGAGAAGTGCGACTCGATCATCTCCGTCGGCGGCGGCTCGAGTCACGACGCCGCCAAGGGCGCCCGTGTCGTGGTCGCGCACGACGGCCGCAACATCAACGAGTTCGAGGGATTCGCGAAGTCCACCAACAAGGAGAACCCGCCCCACATCGCCGTATCCACCACGGCCGGTACGGGTTCGGAGACCTCGTGGGCGTACGTCATCACCGACACGTCGGACATGAACAACCCGCACAAGTGGGTGGGATTCGACGAGGCGACCATCGTGACCCTCGCGATCGACGACCCGCTGCTGTACTACACCTGCCCCCAGCACTTCACCGCGTACTGCGGATTCGACGTCCTCGCGCACGGCAGTGAGCCGTACGTGTCGCGTCTCGACTTTGCGCCTTCGCTCGGCAATGCGCTGTACTCGGTGGAACTCGTCGCGAAGAACCTGCGGGAGGCCGTGTTCGAGCCGCGCAACCTGAAGGCCCGTGAGGGAATGATGAACGCGCAGTACATCGCCGGGCAGGCGTTCAACTCCGGCGGCCTCGGCATCGTGCACTCCATCTCGCACGCGGTCAGCGCGTTCTTCGACAGCCACCACGGACTGAACAACGCGATCGCCCTGCCTCGCGTCTGGGAGTACAACCTGCCGTCGCGGTACGAGCGCTACGCCCAGCTGGCCGGCGCGCTGGGGGTCGACACCCGCAACCTCACCACGGTGCAGGCCGCGGACGCGGCGGTCGAGGCCGCCATCCGCCTGGCGAAGGACGTCGGCATTCCCGACAACTTTGGTCAGGTGCGCACCGACTCGTACGAGAAGAACCAGATGAACACGAAGAAGTACGAGGGTCGCGGCGACACCATCCGCGGTGACGAGAAGACCGTTCGCGCCATCTCCGAGCACATTCAGGGCGACTGGTGCACACCGGGCAACCCGCGCGAGGTGACGGTCGAGTCGATGATCCCCGTGGTCGATCACGCGATCAACAGCGCGTACTGACCGACCTGAAAACTCGCGTCCGGGGCGGGCGCCACACCCCAGCCCGGCCCCGCCCCGGATGCGTTCCCACCACCACCTGCTGACGAAGGACGGATGCCCCGATCATGACTGCACCGCACACAGCCCCGGAACCGGAGGACGTCCGCTTCGCCGACGGCGCGGAACTGAAGGAGGCGTTGCGCGAGGTCGACTACATCGCCGACGACGAGTTCGCGGTGGTCGTCCACCTGGCGACCGCGCTCGAACGCCCGCTGTTGCTGGAGGGGCCTGCCGGTGTAGGCAAGACGGAGCTGGCGAAGTCGCTGGCCGAGGCGGCGGGGCGCAAACTCGTCCGGCTGCAGTGCTACGAAGGTCTCGACGACAACCGGGCGCTGTACGAGTGGGACTACGCGAAACAGCTTCTGCACGTGCAGATGCTGCGTGACCGCATCGGGGAGAAGCTGGCCGCGTTCGACGACATCGCCGACGCGTCGAAGTTCCTGGCAGCCCAGGATTTCGGGCTGTACTCGGAGCACTTCCTGTCGGTGCGCCCCCTGCTCGAGGCGATCCTGTCGCCGGAACCGGTGGTGCTGCTCGTCGACGAGGTGGACCGCACCGAAGAGTCGATGGAGGCGTTGCTCCTCGAGGTTCTTGCGGAGGGGCAGATCACGATTCCCGAAGTGGGGACGTTCGCCGCCCGGTCGGCGCCGTGGGTGATCCTGACGTCCAACGACACTCGTGAACTGTCGCCCGCGCTGAAGCGTCGCTGCCTGCACTACCACCTCGGCTATCCGACGCCGCAGCGCGAGCGGGACATCGTGACGGCCAGGGCGCCCGAGGTCGAGGACGCCGTGGCGGCGGACGTGGTGGATCTTGCGCGCACGCTGCGGGAGTTGCCGCTCCGCAAGAGTCCGTCTATCGCGGAAGTCATCGACGCGGCCCGTGCGGCGGTGGTCCTGAAGTCGACGGGGGTGGCCGTGAGTGCGCAGGCCGCGGTCCGGGACATCCTCCTCACCGCCCTGCTCAAGTACACCAGCGACGTCGAACTGGCCCGCACTCGGCTGTCCGGCGAACAGCCGCTCTCCTCGGACGACGAGGACACCACTCCGGCCGGGCCCGCGGAGCGGGTGACGGTCGCATCGCGGCCGGCCAACACGACCACCGCCGTGTTCCGCGGACGCGGTGGCCGGGACCGCGGCGGCATCGGCGCGGGCCGCCAGGGCAGGCGCTGACGATGCTCCACCCGGCCCCCGATCCGTCCCCGTCCCTTCCCTCGCAACTCCTCGACGTGCTGGCGGCGTCGTTCGGAAAGATGTTGCGCCGCTACGGCGTCGCCGCGTCCCCCGCCGAGGTCATCGAGGTTCGCCGGGTCTTCGGGCTGGTCGAGGGCCGGGACACGGCCACCCTGCGGGCGTCGCTGCGCGCGGTGTGCGCGAAGTACACGTACGAACAGCAGGGTTTCGACCGTGCCTTCGACGTGTTCTTCGGGTCGGTCGCCGACGCTGCCTCCGGCGGCGCGCGGCCGCCGTCCCGGGCCGAGTTCGCGGAGGGCCTGCCGTCCGCGCTGGAGGTGGCGGACAACGCGGAGACCGCCCGGTACGCGGAGTACAACGAGCGCGCCGCCGAGGTCGGCGACCACTTCGACACCCCCGAGGCGCAGAAGGGGTTCAACCCCCACAAGGACGACGACGACGTCAGCATGACGTCGAGCGACGCAGATTTGTCCGTCGATTCGGAAGCCGAGTCCGGACGCCGCGGCGTCACGTACACGGTCGAGGTCGAGCGGGCGGCGAGTACCGCCGTCGGTGACCTGGCGTCGTCGACGAGCGGCGCCGTCGTCGGATCGCTGTCCTGGGACGATCCGGAGTCGATTCTCGCGTGGCTCGACGCCTACGACCCGAGCAAGGTCTACGCCGATTCCGGCGGGGCGGAACCCCTCACCGCGGCCCAGCTGAACCGGCTGGCGGAGGCGGTGGAGGCGTTCGTCGGTGCGCTGGCGGACGCCCGGGACCTGACCGCCGGGCCCGCAGACGCACCGGGGACCGCGAGCGGTCCGGTGGCGGCCACGTCGCGAGCCGAGGTGAATCAGGCGTGCTACGAGGTGCTTCGGCGGATGCGCGGGCCGTCACGTCCCCGCCCGCGCGAACTGGCCCGGGGCCGCCTCGACATGCGCCGCACCGTGCGCGCCAGCCTGCGGACCGAAGGCGTCCCGTTCCACCTCATGGTGAAGGCGCGGCGTCCGGACCGGGTGCGGGTGCTGATCCTCGCGGACGTGTCGCTGTCGGTACGACCCGTCACCGCCTTCACTCTCCGGCTGGCACAGGCGATGCACCGCCGGGCGAGCCGCTGTCAGGTCCTGGCGTTCGTCGACCGGCCCGTCGACGTCACGGACACCCTCCTCGCCGGGACCGACGACGACGCGCTGGCCTCGGTGCTCGCCGACCCACGCATCGATCTGGAGGCGAGCAGCGACTACGGCCGGGTCTTCTCCGACGTGCTGACAGAGTTCGGCACCGAAGTGAACACCCGCACCTCGGTGATCGTCGTCGGCGACGGGCGGTGCAACGGCCTGCCGCCGGGCGTCGACGAGTTCGCCGAACTGCGACGCAAGGTGCACCGGCTGGCCTGGATCACGCCGGAACCCGAGCGGTACTGGAACCAGGCGTCGTGCGCGATGCCGGAGTACGCGGACATCTGCGACCGTGTCGTGGTCGCCCGGGATGCCGCGCAGCTGATGTCCCGCGCCGCCGAGCTGGGACACGCGCTGCGGTGAGTACCTACCCGATCGGGTAGGTGCCGTGCCTGTCCTTCGGTGGGTGTGAAGCCCTCTCCCGGGCCGTAGGGTCGAGGCCAAGGTCTTGTAATCTGGATCACATGTACGCAGGTGTCGGGAGGAGTGTCGACTTGTCCGTGTCCTATCCGTCCACCCGCACCACCGCCCCCGGCAGGCTGGTGAAATTCCACGCACCCGAGATCGTGTTCGGTATCGGGTCGATGGTCGAGGCCGCGCATGCGGTCCTCCGCCTCGGCGGGGCGCGGCCGATGCTGGTCACCGATCCGGGTCTGATCGAAGCAGGCTGGGCGTCGGAACTCGAGGATCAGCTCCGCGAACAGGGCCTCACCCCCGTCGTGTGGAGTGCGTTGACACCCAACCCCAAGGACCACGAGATCGCGGCCGGACACGACGCGTACCGCGAGGGCGAATGCGACGTTCTCATCGCCCTGGGCGGCGGCTCGGTCATCGACGCGACGAAGGGCATCGCGGTGCTCGCCGCGAACGGGGGCAACATCCTCGACTACGAGGGAGTGGACCAGGCGACCAGTCCGATCCCGCCGCTGGTGATGGTGCCGTCCACGTCGGGCACCGGAGCCGACGTGTCGCAGTTCTGCATCGTGACCGACACGAGGCGGGGCACCAAGATCACCATCATCGGCCGCGCGCTCGTCCCGGACGTGACCGTGATCGACCCCCGGCTGCTCACCACCATGCCGGAATGGCTCAACGCCGCGACCGGACTCGACGCCCTCACCCACGGCATCGAGGCGTTCGTGTCGCTGGCCCACAACCCGCTCACCGACCACCATGCGCTCCGCGCGGTCGGGCTGGTCACCGACACTCTCGTCCGCACCATCGAGGAGCCGATGGAGATGGAGTCCCGGGCCGTCATGGCGCAGGCGAGCCTCGAGGCCGGCCTCGCGTTCACCAACGCCATCCTCGGTGCCGCGCACGCGATGAGCCATCAGGTCGGGGGCCTGCTCGACCTGCCGCACGGAGTCATCAACGGCATCCTTCTCCCGCACGTCATCCGGTTCAACGCCACCGACGACGCCACCCCGTTCGTCGCCATCGCCGCTGCTCTCGGTCTCGAGGAGCGCCGGGGAACACCCGAGGAGGCCGCTCTCGCCGTCGCGGACCGGGTGGATCGCCTCGCCCGCGAGGTGGGAGTGCCGAAAGGTCTGGGGCAGTTGGGAGTTCGCGAAGCCGATCTGTCACGCCTGGCCGAGTTCGCGCTCCGCGACGCCTGCATGTCCACCAATCCGCGCACGGCCACCCACGAGCAGATGGTGGCGCTGTTCCGGACTGCGCTGTGAGCGCATGAACGCCCCGGACCTGTCGACGCTTACCGGACTGCGGTCCGGCAAGCCGACGTTCTACCCCCAATATCGCGGCGCCGCGGAACGTCTCGAACGTGTCGTCCACGCACTGGAACTCATCTCGCGTGCCCTCGTCCGCACGGTGGAGGGCCCCGAGACGCTCATCTGCGCGGTCGCCGAGGCGGCCCGGGCGCACCTGGACGCGCAATGGGTCGCGTTTGCCCTCGCCGACGGCATGCTGCCCGACGCAGGCCCGCGCCGGCTGGTACTGGGGCCGGACGCGACGCCGTTCCTCGTCGACAACGTCGAGGGCCCACCGCTGCCGGACGAGGTGGTGACGTGTCTGGCCGACATCCGGTCCGCGCGCACCGGGGGCGCTCCCGTCATCGACACGCACCATGCCTTCGTGCCGATCGTCCTCGAGGGCGGCGTCGTGGGAGCCTTCGCGGCCTGGACGGCCGAGCACCGCACACTCGACACCACCGACGGCGCAGTTCTCAGCATCCTGGCGAGCCAGACCGCCGTGGCACTGCAGAATTCGGCGCTGTACCAACGCGGCCAGCTGCTGCTCGAACGGGCCGAGCACGCGTACTCGGAGGCGCGTCGAAACGCGTCCGATCTCGCGGTGCGCAACGCCGAACTCGAATCCACCCAGCGTCAACTCGGAGCGGCCCACCGGCACCAGGTGCTCGACGAGGAACGGCACCGGATCGCCCGCGAACTCCACGACAGCGTCACCCAGGCGGTGCTGTCGGCGGGCATGCAGATCGAGGTGTGCCGGAGCGGTGTCCCGGACGAGGAGCGCAGTGAGAGGCTCGATCTCGCAAAGGAATTGACGCGCCGCGCGGTGGAGCAGTTGCGTTCGGCCATCTACGCGCTCAACCACTCCGGCGGTTCCGACCGGACGTCGCTGCCCGAGATGCTCGAACAACTCGGGGTGGTGCACATGCCCGACGAACTCGCGGTCACCGTCCGCGTCGGCGGCACACCCGCGGAGCTGTCCAGCGAACGGGAACACGCGCTGCTGAGGATCGCCGGTGAGGCGCTGTTCAACGCGGCCGTCCATGCCAACGCGACGCGCGCCGTCCTGCGGCTCACGTATTCGGCCGACTCGGTGCTGCTCTCCGTGGCCGACGACGGGAACGGAGACCCGAAGCGGATGCGCCTGATGCTGCGGATGGCGGCGAACAACGACCTCGACGGGCACCACCGCGGGTTGGCGAACATGCAGGCCCGGGCAGCGGAGCTGGGCGGCACTCTCGAGGTGGCGCGGGCCAGGATCGGCGGAGTCCGGGTGGCTGCCCGCATTCCGTTACATTCCGACAGTGAGGTGGACCGATGACCATACGAACCTCGGTGCGTGACCAGACCGGGTCCGCCCGCCCCACGTCGGTGGTGAAGCTCGTGCTCGTCGACGACCACGCGATACTCCGACAGGGTTTGCGCTCCGTCCTCGAACGGGAACCGGATCTCGAGGTGGTCGGCGAGGCATCGTCCAGTCAGGAGGCGCTGGCCGTCGTCGGTGACGTCGCGCCGGACGTCGTGCTGATGGACCTGAAACTGTCGGCGGCCTCCGACTACGAGGGGCTGGCACTGTGCGCCCAACTGTCCGCCGCGGACGGCACGATGGGGTTGCTCGTGCTCACCACGTTCCTCGACGAACAACTCGTCGTCCGCGCCATCCACGCCGGCGCCCGCGGATACGTCGTCAAGGACGTCGACACCACCGAACTGGTGCGCGCCATCCGTGCCGTGTCCCGCGGCGAGAGCGCCTTCGACTCCCGCAGCGCCTCCGCGGTGATCCGCTCGCTCAACGGTCAGACGACCCCACGTGAAGGGCTTACCGAGCGCGAACTCGAGGTCCTGCAACTCCTCGCCAAGGGGTTGTCGAACGCGAAAATCGGGGAGCGGCTGTTCATCTCGGCCACGACGGTGAAATTCCACGTCAGCAACATCATGCGCAAACTCGACGTCGGCCGGCGCGCCGAGGCCGTCTACGAGGCGGGCAAGCTCGGCCTGATCTGATCCGGCACCGCCGCGGCCGCGACCGCGGAAACCTGTCGTGACCACCCGCGAACCGGCGTAGCGTCCCCACCATGGCTGCGATCTCGGTGGAGAATCTCGTCAAGACGTTCGGTCCGACCCGCGCACTCGACGGCCTCGACCTCGAGGTGGGAACGGGGGAGGTGCACGGATTCCTCGGGCCCAACGGGTCCGGCAAGTCGACGACAATCCGGGTACTGCTCGGCCTGCTGCGCGCGGACTCGGGCACCGCCACCCTCCTGGGCGGCGACCCGTGGCACGACTCGGTGTCGCTGCACCGGCGGCTCGCCTACGTACCCGGTGATGTGAACCTGTGGCCCAACCTCACCGGCGGCGAGGCCATCGACCTCCTGGCCGGATTGCGCGGTGGGCTCGACGAGCCCCGGCGCGCGGAACTGCTCGAGCGGTTCGAACTCGATCCGACGAAGAAGGCGCGCACGTACTCGAAGGGCAACCGGCAGAAGGTCGCACTGGTGGCCGCGTTCGCGTCGGACGTCGAACTGTACGTGCTCGACGAACCGACGTCGGGGCTGGATCCGTTGATGGAGTCGGTGTTCCAGGATTGCGTCGAGGAGATGTCGGACGCGGGGAAGACCGTCCTGTTGTCGAGTCACATCCTCGCGGAGGTCGAGGCGCTGTGCGACCGGGTGAGCATCATCCGCGAGGGCCGCACCGTGGAGACCGGCACGCTCGCGGAACTGCGGCACCTCACGCGCACGTCGATCACCGTCGAGACACAGCAGCCGGTGACCGGACTGGACGCCGTCGAGGGCGTGCACGACGTGCGGGTCGACAGCCTGCACACCCGATGCGAGGTGGACACCAGTGCGATCGAGGGCGTGCTGCGCCACCTGCTGTCGTTCGGGGTTGCGTCGCTCACGTCGACGCCACCGACACTGGAGGAGTTGTTCCTCCGGCACTACGGCGACGAACTGGCCCGGGAGGGTGAGAACCACCGGCGCGCCGAATCCGGGACACGGACGCGATGAGCACGGTGACGACGCCGGAGACCACCGGGCGCGGCCAGTACGCGGGAACCCCACGGCTCGTGCGGCTCGCCCTGCGCCGCGACCGCATCCAACTGCCGGTATGGTTGCTCGCTCTCGCCGCACTGCAAGCATTCTCGGCGTCCAGTGTGCTCGGCCTGTATCCCACGGAACCCGACCTGCGCAGTTTCGCGATGGCTACCGCGGCGTCGCCGGTCGCGCTCGCCACCAACGGTCTCGTGTCGGGGTACAGCGCCGGCGCCGTGCTCGCCTGCCAGATCGTCATGCCGATGTCGCTGGCCGCCGGCCTGATGACCACCCTGCTGGTCGTGCGGCACACCCGTCAGAACGAGGAGACCGGCCGCGCCGAACTCGTCGAGGCGGCCGTCGTGGGCCGGAAAGCACTGCTCACCGCGGCCCTGGTGGTCGCGGTCGGTGCCAACCTGACCCTCGGACTGCTCAACGTGGTGGTGCTGGTCGCGGCGGGTCTGCCACTGGACGGGTCGGTGGCTCTCGGCGCGGCCGTCGCCGGTGTCGGCATCGCGTTCGCGGCGATCGCCGCGGTGACCGCCCAGGTGACGGACAGTGCCCGCACCGCCAACGGACTGGCCGGGGCCGCCCTGGGCATCGCATTCCTGTTGCGCGCCGTCGGCGACATGACGGGCACGGTGACGGAAGACGGCACCCGGGTCGTCAGTGGCTGGCTGACGTGGCTGTCGCCGATCGGCTGGGCCGAACAGGTCCGCTCCTACGACGACAACGCGTGGTGGGTGCTGGCGTTCCCCGCCGTTTTCGCGCTGGTCGTCGGTTCCGTCGGCTTCGCACTCACCGAACGCAGGGACGTCGGCTCCGGCCTCGTGCCGACCCGCCCCGGCCCTGCCCGCGCGTCCCGTTCACTGCCGACGGCCGTCGGATCGGCGTGGCGGATACAACGGACGATCCTGTTCTGGTGGGCATTCGGGATCGCCGTCCTCGCCGTGGTGTACGGCGCGATCGCAGACCAGATCGACGACTTCCTCGGGGAGGGTCAGCAGGTCGCCGACATGATGGAACAACTCGGTGGCGGCACCACCGACATGGTCGACGCCTACTTCGCCGCCATCTTCGGCATGATGGCGATCGCGGTGGCCGGCTACGCGGTGCAGGCGCTGCTCCGAATGCGCGGTGAGGAGGCGGCGGGGCGACTCGAACCCGTTCTGGCGACGGCGGTCTCGCGTCCGCGGTGGATGCTGGCGCACGTCGGCCTGGTCACGGTGGGCATCGTCGTCCTGCAGGCACTGACCGGGGCGGCGACCGGCCTCGCGTACGGTCTCGTGACCGAAGACGTGCCGGGAAAGGTCGTGAGCCTCACGGGGGCCGCCCTCGTCTTCGTGCCGGCGATCGGGGTGGTCGCGGCATTGGCGGTGCTGGCGTTCGGCGGCGTGCCCGCCTGGTCGGCCGGGCTATCCTGGGGCGTGCTCGCGATCTGCCTGATCTTCGGATTCCTCGGATCGCTGCTCGGGCTCCCGCAGACGGTCCGCGACCTGTCGCCGTTCACACACGTCCCCGCCCTTCCCGCCGCGGAAGTGACGGCCGCTCCACTCGTCTGGCTCGCGGTGATCGCCGTCGTGGTGGGTGCGGTCGGAGTGGCGCTGTTCCGGCGGCGAGACCTCACGAATTCTTAGCGGAACCGGGAGGCTGGGTCGACGGTCGGCGACGAAGGTCGGTGTCCAGCATGCGGATCAACTCACCGACCCGTCCACCGCCCCCGGTGCTAGATAAGCGGCGCCTGCCGCTGCCCACGCTGCCTCCCGAGCCGCCCCAGTGTTCGTGCCCTTGGCAGCCGCGAGGTCCGCCCACGCGGTGTCGCGCAGAGAATTCCCACGCTCATCACCCAGCGCGAACTCCCACGCAGCAGTGATCGCGTCTCGGGGCCGCGAGTCGTGCGGCTGATCGGCCTCGAATATCTCGAGCACCACCTCCGCGCACCCCGCAGCAAACATGGTCACCTCAGGAAGATCCTGCTTGCTCAGAACGATCTCGCTCGCTTCCCTGCCATGATTCCATTTTCGACCATCGGGGCTGTTCCGTACCGCGCGTTCAGGCTGTGCCTTCCCCGAACAGGGGTCGCACGTCGGCGACGTCGTACTCGGCTACCGACGCCGAGAGGATGTCCGCGCCTTGTTCGTCGCTGAGGCCGCTGCCTCGGAAAGTGTTGACCGCCGCTTGCGGCTCCCAGCGTTCGAAGACGTTGATGCGCGCGCCCGCGCCGCCGTCGGGGTCGCGGACGGTGGCGACTCTGGCAATTGGTGACGATCACTCCGGCTCAGCGGGATCAGGCTCCACTGGCGATCACCTTCACCTTATTTCCCAGCCTGTACCTGCGTGCGGGAGCGTGGCACGACTTCGCGCTCCCGGCGTGTGGCTGCGACGCGTGCGACGAGGACGCGGAGTACGTTCTTCGCGAGCTGGCGGAGAATACGGAGGCGCTCACCGCCGGGCGGCTGTCCGAACGGATCACCGGCCGGCCCCGCGCTGTTCTCGAGTTCTCCTGGGAGGGCGACGATTGGAGCAGGCGCGGAATGAGGAGGCTGTCGGTGGCGGATGTGAACCAATTGCGCGCCCGGCCAGTCCAACCGCCGGCCGATGGCAACTGGCGGCCGCGACGGCGTGCGCCAGCCCAGTCGCGGTCAGCCTCTGGCCGCCGGCCATTGCGGCCCGGCCGGTGGCTGAGGACGAACAGCGGTGCTGCAGGGTGCGGGGTCCCGTCGTCGCCGAACCGGTCGGAATTCTCATTCGGTTGCGGCCGGCGATGTCGACGACCTTCCCGGGCCCGGCGCTGCCGCGTGATCAACACGTGGTTCCGGTCGAAGGGAGATAAGTCGAACGCGCACCTATTTGACCGGCACGTCGGAACCCATTGCTCGGGTCGCGTTTGGTTGCTAGAATCGAACAAAGTTTCGAATGGCTTTGGGGGAGGTCGGTTGTGGGGGCAATGCTTCTCGAGGAATTACGCGCATTCACGGCGCGGTTGCAATGTGCCGAGGCGGCGAGTGGCGACGCGGGATTGGGCATCGATCTGCTCGATGCGATCGAGACGTTGAAGTCGGTCGGGTGTGCGGTGCAGGCGGTGATCACCGACGATGTCGCGACGAGTATCCGTGCCGACCGTAGGGCTCGGCGACTTCCGCAGTCCGAGTGGGGTCGGGGTATTGCGTCGCAGATTGCGTTGGCGCGCAGGGAGTCCCCGAACCGTGGCGGTAGGCATCTGGGTTTCGCGCAGGCTCTGGTGCACGAAATGCCGCACACCCTTGCCATGTTGCAGACCGGCCGGCTGAATGAATGGCGTGCGACGTTGTTGGTGCGGGAGACGGCATGCTTGTCGGCGGCCGATCGGGCGATCGTGGATCGCCAGTTATGTTCGAACCCAGCTACTCTCGACGGCATCGGCGACCGCGGTCTGATCGCGCGGGCCAAAGCCCTTGCGGTGGAACTCGACGCCGCCTCGGTCGTGGCCCGGCACCGCAAGGCCGTGTCCGAACGACGGGTTACGACACGTCCGGCCCCGGATTCGATGGCCTATCTGAGTGTACTGATGCCGGTCGAACAAGCCGTGTGCCTGCAGGCCACGCTGGGTCGGGATGCGGACAGCCTGATCGCGACCGGGAAGGGTGGTGGGCGCACCCGCAATCAAGTGATGGTGGACTTGTTGTTCACGCGTGGCACCGGAGCCGACGTGGCGTCGGGTGTTCCGGTGGCTGTGAACCTTGTGCTCTCGGACGAAACACTCCTCGCCGGCGGTCACGAGGCTGCGCAGCTGCATGGGTTCGGGTCGGTGCCGGCGGGGATCGCTCGGCAGCTGGTGGCCGATGCGGTGGATTCGGACACCGAGGTGTCGTTGCGGCGAGTGTATGCGTGCCCGCAGTCGGGGGCGCTGACGGCGATGGAATCCCAATCCCGCATGTTCCCGAAGAGTCTGAGAAAGCTGATCGACCTGCGGGATCAAACGTGCCGCACGCCCTGGTGTGATGCCCCGATCCGCCATCACGATCACATCCGCTCACACGGCAAGTCGGGTGCCACCAGCGCGGACAACGGGTCCGGACTGTGCGAGGCCTGCAACTACGCGAAGGAAGGCGACGCCTGGACCGCCCGCCCGGTACGCAACCCCGGCCGCACCCACCTCATCGACCTCGGCACCCCGACCGGGCACCACTACCGCTCGGCAGCGCCACGGCTGCCGGCGCCCGCGCACCTCCGAGCGTCATGAGGAGGTCAGCAGTCGATGACGAGCCAGCCGCCGTGGTGCTCGAACACCTCGAATGGGCGTCCCGTCGATTCGCCGAGTTCGGTGAGCGACGTGGTGTCGAAGGTGCGGATGTGTCCGTGGCAGGCCGTTGCCTCGTCCTCGTAGGGGACGGCGACGACAACCCGTTCGCGGGCAACGCGGAGGGCCTCGGATATCACTGCGGCACCGATGTTTTCGCCGACGTGCTCGAGGAGGTGGATGGCGGTGACGGTGTCTGCGCTGTCGTCGGGGACCGGCACGTGCGCGGCGTCGCACACGAGGGTGCGCAGATCGAGTCCGAGTTCCGGTGCCACGGCGTCGAGGAGGGTCATGGTGCCGGGGAGGATGTCGGTTGCCGTGACGGACCGCCCGGCGCGGGCGAGTCGCAACGGGAGGAAGCCGAAGCACGACCCGAGGTCGAGGACGGAACCGCGGACCAGTTGTTCCGCCTTCTCGTGGATCGGTGCGAAGTCGGCGGTGCCGTCGAGCAGCTCGCCGAGAGAGTTGCGGTAGTAGACGGTCCACGCGTCGAGTGCGCCGTCGACGGTGGAGCGCACCAGTCCGACCATGGTCGATTCGAACTCGCCCTGACCGAAGTCGGCGTCCTCGATGGACGCGGTGACCGAGGCGACGAGTCGCTCGCTCAGATCCTCGGGTGTGAGGGCGTGCGTGACCCGCAACCGGTCGCCGTCGCGGGTGAGGGTGAGCGGCCCGTCCGTGACCCGCTCGACCGTGACGTGACCGTGTGACCACAGTCCGGGTTCGCACGGAGCGAGAGAGTCGAACGCGGGCGTGTCGAGAGTGGAAGTCATTCGAAGCAACCTTGCCGAGAGGTGATGGCGGGCGTGGGTCAGGTCCGGGTGTCGGGCTCGCCGAGGGAACTCAGCCCATCGTAGAGCGATTGCATGCCGCTGGCGAGTAGTTCGTTCAGTTCGAGCGAATCKTCGTCGAGCCACTGCTCGTACGCCGACATCGCAACGCCGAGTAGAAGATAGCCGACGGTCCGTGGAACGTGGTCGGTCGGTGAGACTCCGAGCCGGCTCGCGACGTACTCGGCGATGACGTTGCGCCACCCTTCGTACATCACCACCGAATACGCCTGCAGCGCGGGCACGCGCAGGATCAGCCCCATGCGTTTGCGGTGGTTGACTTCCTCGCTCTCGGGAAACGCGTTGAACTGCAGGAGTGCTGCGGTGAGTCCGTCGACGATCGGGATGTCGCCGGGTTGCGCGGCGAGTTGGGCGCGCATTTCGGCGAGGTGGGCGTCGAAGTCGCCCCACGGGATCGCGTTCTTGGACGGGAAGTAGCGGAACAGGGTGCGGCGGGCGATGCCGGACGCTTCGGCGACTTCGTCGACGCTGGTGGCGTCGAAGCCCTGTTCCGTGAACAACTCGATCCCGACGGTGCTGATCCGATCCTGCGTCGTGGACGGGCGTCGCCCTATCCGACTGGATGGTTTTCGCCGACTTCTCAACTTTCGTACCCTCCCGAGCTGTCATTCTGCACTCGATGCCATTACAGTGGTGAGGCGAGTCACAGGAATGGTCACCTATGACGGGGAACATCCCTCCGGCTCGCGCCGTATCACCGAACAGTAGGAGGAAATCATGTCGGATCGCGACAACAACGTGCTGGAAAACGACTTGGTCGAGGAATCCCTGGTGGAAGAGGTCTCGATCGACGGCATGTGCGGCGTGTACTGATCATGTCCGCTCCAGCATCTGCTTCAGTGACCGGCAACGCCGGTATCGATCTCGATGTGGGCTGGAAGCTTCATCCGCAGGTGGCGCTGCGTCCCGAACCTTTCGGGGCGCTGCTCTACCACTTCGGGACGCGCAAACTGTCGTTCCTGAAGAACCGCACGATTGTCGCGGTGGTCGAATCGCTTCCCTCACACGCCGACGCCCGGTCCGCACTGCGGGCGCAGGGTATCGGGGACGACGCGGCCGCGCAGTACGCGCGAGCGCTCGGCACGTTGGCCGAGTCGCACATGATCGTCCCCGCCTGACCAGCTCTCTTCACCCCGTACCAGAGGACACAGCCCATGACCTCCATGCTCGAAAGGCCTTCCGCGGTGACAGCCCCCGTCGCTCCGGTCGGCCGCCTCGTCGACCAGTTCGAACTCGGTCTCGACGCCCCGATCTGCCTGACCTGGGAGTTGACCTACGCGTGCAACCTGTCGTGCGTGCACTGTCTGTCCTCGTCGGGCCGGCGTGACCCGCGGGAGCTGAGCACCGAGCAGTGCAAGTCGATCATCGACGAACTGCAGCGCATGCAGGTGTTCTACGTGAACATCGGTGGCGGTGAGCCGACGGTTCGTTCGGACTTCTGGGAGCTGGTCGACTACGCGACCGCCCACCAGGTCGGGGTGAAGTTCTCCACGAACGGGGTGAAGATCGACAAGAAGGTCGCCGCCCGGCTCGCCGCCAGCGACTACGTCGACGTGCAGATCTCCCTCGACGGTGCGACGGCCGAGGTCAACGACGCCGTCCGTGGTCCGGGTTCGTTCGCGATGGCGGTGCGGGCGCTCGAGAATCTCTCCGAGGCCGGGTTCAAGGACGCCAAGATCTCCGTGGTGGTCACCCGGCACAACGTGTCCCAGCTCGACGACTTCAAGGCGCTGGCCGACAAGTACGGCGCCACCCTGCGCATCACCCGGCTGCGACCGTCGGGGCGCGGCGCGGACGTGTGGGACGAACTGCATCCGACGCAGGCGCAGCAGCGCGAGCTGTACAACTGGCTGGTCGCCAACGGCGAGGGCGTGCTCACCGGTGACTCCTTCTTCCACCTGTCCGCCTACGGCGACGCGTTGCCCGGCCTGAACTTGTGTGGTGCCGGCCGGGTGGTGTGCCTGATCGACCCGATCGGCGACGTCTACGCGTGCCCGTTCGCGATCCACGACCAGTTCCTCGCCGGAAACATCGTGGCGGATGGCGGTTTCCAGCAGGTGTGGCAGACGTCGGAGCTGTTCCAGGAGCTGCGGTCCCCGCAGACCGGCGGCGCGTGCAGTAAGTGCAACCACTACGACTCCTGCCGCGGCGGATGCATGGCCGCGAAATTCTTCACCGGGCTGCCGATGGACGGCCCGGACCCCGAATGTGTGATCGGCAACGGCGAACTGGCGTTGGCTGCCGCGGGGGAGATCCCGAAATCCAGTGTCGACCACTCCCGCACCGGCCAGCGCCGGACTCCGCGGGCGCCGGTTCCGTTGACGCTGATGGTGCGTCCGCCGGCCAAGATTTGTGACGAGAACCCGCTTGCGGGCATGGACCAGACGTAAGTCGTCTGCCAGGTACGAGAGGTATTGCCATGGGTAAGAATCCGTTCTTCGAAACGGTGGCCGAGGCTCAGCGTCGCGCGAAGAAGCGCCTGCCGAAGTCGGTGTACGCGGCGCTGATCGCCGGTTCCGAGCGGGGCGTGACGGTCGACGACAACATCGCGGCGTTCGGTGAACTGGGGTTTGCTCCGCACGTCGTGGGGCTGTCCGACAAGCGTGAGCTGTCCACGACCGTGATGGGGCAGTCGATTTCGCTGCCCGTCATCATCTCCCCGACCGGTGTGCAGGCGGTGCATCCCGACGGCGAGGTCGCTGTCGCGCGTGCGGCGGCGGCACGCGGCACGGCGATCGGTCTGAGTTCGTTCGCGAGCAAGTCGGTCGAGGAAGTCACGGCCGCCAACCCTCAGACGTTCTTCCAGATGTACTGGGTCGGCAGCCGGGAGGTGCTGATCCAGCGGATGGAACGCGCCCGCGCCGCCGGGGCGACCGGACTGATCATCACCACCGACTGGTCGTTCTCGTACGGTCGTGACTGGGGTAGCCCGGCCATCCCCGAGAAGATGGACCTGAAGGCGATGCTGCAGTTCGCGCCGGAGGGAATCACCCGGCCGAAGTGGTTGTACGAGTTCGCGAAGACCCGCAAGATCCCGGATCTGACCACCCCGAACCTGGCGCAGCCCGGTCAGGAACCGCCGACGTTCTTCGGCGCCTACGGCGAGTGGATGCAGACGCCGCTGCCGACGTGGGACGACATCGCATGGCTGCGTGAGCAGTGGGGCGGGCCGTTCATGCTCAAGGGCGTCATGCGGGTCGACGACGCCAAGCGGGCCGTCGATGCCGGCGTCACCGCGATCTCCGTGTCGAATCACGGTGGCAACAACCTCGACGGCACCCCGGCGCCGATCCGCGCGCTGCCCGCCATCGCGGAGGCCGTGGGCGATCAGGTCGAGGTGCTCCTCGACGGCGGTATCCGCCGCGGTAGCGACGTCGTGAAGGCCGTCGCGCTCGGCGCGCGGGCGGTGATGATCGGCCGCGCGTACCTGTGGGGTCTCTCGGCGAACGGTCAGGCCGGCGTCGAAAACGTCCTCGACGTCCTGCGCGGCGGTATCGATTCGGCGCTGCTCGGGCTGGGCCACTCGAACATCCACGACCTCACCCCGTCCGACATCGTGATCCCGCCCGGATTCGCTCGCGTACTCGGCGCCGAATCCTGAACCACGAACGGCGTAGATGTCTGCGCAACTGACAGACCCGATCACCCTGGCCGGACGCCACGCCCGGTCCAGGGTGCTTCTGGGTCCGCACCCCACCAATCTCGGTGCGGGAAGGACGCTGTCGCCGCGTCATGTCGCGTACTACGAGCGCCGGGCGCGGGGCGGTGCGGGGATCGTCGTCACCGAGGTGGCGTCGGTCCATGCCTCCGACTGGCCGTACGAACGGGCTCCGCTGGCGTCCGACTGCGTCGCCGGGTGGCGGGACATTGTCGCGGCCTGCCGCCCGCACGGCACACTGGTGCTGGCCGGGTTGGGGCACGCCGGACTGCAGGGGTCGAGCGCCTACTCGCAGTCGGTGCTGTGGGGACCGTCGGGGGTCGCCGACGTGATCTCCCGCGAGATGCCGATGCAGATGGAGCAGGCGGAGATCGACAGCCTCGTCGAGGGCTTCCGGGCCGGGGCCGCCGCGGCAGTCGCGGCGGACGCGGACGGCGTCGAGCTCGACGCCGGGCCGAGAGCGCTCCTGCGGCAGTTCCTTTCGAACCTCACCAACGTACGCGAAGACGAGTACGGCACCGACCCGCTGCGGCTCGTCCGCGAGGTCCTCGCCGCCGTCCGCAAAGAGCTGGGCCCCGGCCGGATATTGTCCCTGCGCCTGAGCTGCGACGAGGAGACGTCCTGGGCGGGGATCACACCGTCGATCGCCGCCGGACACGCACGGGCCCTTGCCGACGCACTCGATCTGCTCGTGGTGGTCCGGGGCGGGCCGCTGTCGCCGAACGCCTACCGCCCCGACTTCCACCGGCCACCCGCGTTCAACACCGAACTCTGCCGCGGCATCCGCACGGCGGTCGCCGGCGCGGTCCCGGTCGTTCTCCAGGGCAGCGTCGTCGATCCGGCCGATGCCCGGTGGGCGCTCGACGACGGAGTCGCCGACGTCGTCGAGATGACGCGTGCCCAGATCGCCGATCCCGATCTCGTCGTCAAGATCCGGCGCGGTGCGGTGCCGCGGCCGTGCGTCCTGTGCAACCAGACGTGCCAGGTGCTCGACCCCCGCAACCCGGTCGTCACATGCGTCGGCAATCCCACTGCCGGGCACGAGACCGTCGATCCCACCGAGGACGCCGCTGTGGTCGCAGGCACGGCACTGGTGGTCGGTGGTGGCCCGGCCGGTCTCGAGGCGGCGCGGGTGCTTGCGCTGCGGGGTCACCGGGTCGCCGTGGCGGAGGCATCGGCTCGGCTCGGCGGGATGGTGCGGGCCGCGGCCGGGGCGCCGCACCTCAGGGCGCTGACCGACTGGCTGGAGAACGAATGCCGCGGTCTCGGAGTCGAATTCCGTCTCGGCGCCACGGTCTCCGAAGCCGAACTCGACGCCGCGGAACGAGACGGTGTGACGGTGATCCTCGCGACCGGCAGCACGCCCCGGCCGCTTCCGTTCCCCGTCGGGGGAAGTGTCCGGTGTCTCGGCGCCGCGGATCTGCGGGACGGTGACGTGCCTGCGGAGGGGCCCCACATCGTCTTCGACCCGGTCGGCGGACCGGTCGGCGTGGCGGTCGCCGAATGGCTCGCGGCGCGGGGCCGCGACGTGAGCATCGTGACCCAGGACTCCGTGGCCGGCTCGCGACTCGGCATGACCGGCGACCTCGCCGACGCCAACACCCGCCTGCAACGGGCCGGGGTGACGCGTCACCTCGACAGCCGCATCGTGTCGATCGACGGCGACGGAATGCGGTTGCGCAACCGGTACACCGCCGAAGAGTCGGTGGTGCAGTGCACCGTGTTGATCGACTGCTCGCATCGTCTCCCCGAGGACACGCTCGGCTCGACCCGCCCGGACACGGTGCGGGCCGGCGACTGCGTGGCCCCCCGCACACTGCTCGAGGCGGTCCGCGAGGGCCGCACCGAGGCGCTGACCGCGACCGCCCACCGGCGGTCCGAGTTCGATCACCATCCGTTCACCCTCGTCACCGAGAGATAGGACATTTCATGGGACAGTTCGACGACAAGGTCGCGTTCATCACCGGGGCTGCCCGTGGGCAGGGGCGAACGCATGCGGTGCGGTTGGCGCGCGAAGGTGCGGCGATCATCGCCGTCGACATCTGCGGGCCGGTGTCGGAGTACAACAGCTACGAACCGGCGACGGCGGACGACCTCGCCGAGACGGTGCGGCTCGTGGAATCCGAGGGCGGCAAGATCCTCGCCGAACAGGCTGACGTGCGGGACAGCGCGCAACTGAAGGCTGTCGTGGACCGGGGAGTCGAACAGTTCGGCCGTCTCGACATCGTGATCGCGAACGCCGGGATCTGCAACTGGAACCGCTTCTGGGAGATGCCCGACGAGCAGTGGGAGACGCTGATCGACGTCAATCTCACCGGCGCCTGGAAGACGCTGAAGGCTGCGGTCCCGGCACTGATCGAGGGTGGCCGCGGGGGATCGATCATCGTGATCAGCTCCGTCGCCGGGATCAAGCCGCTCCCGGGGCAGGCCAATTACGCCGCCTCCAAGTTCGGGCTCGTGGGACTCACCCAGACCGCGGCCAAGGAACTGGGCGAGTACGACATCCGGGTCAATTCGATCCACCCCTACGGAGTGAAGACCCCGATGGGCACCGACCCGGGCAGCCTCGTGATTCTCGAGAAGCACCCGCACTACCTGTCGAGCTTCGGCACCATCCTCACCGAACACCCGCTGGCCGACACCGACGACATCACCGACGCCGTGCTGTGGCTGGCCGGTGACGGTTCGCGGCGGGTCACGGGCAGTCAGGTCGCCGTCGACATGGGCAACACCAAGGTGTGAGCACCTCCGCGTACCGCCACCTGTTCACCCCGTTGCGCCTGGGACCGCTGACGCTGCGCAATCGGGTGGTCTTCTCGGCGCACCTCACGGGGTACGCCGTCGACGGTCTCCCCACCGCCCAGCACGCCGCCTACTAT
The DNA here is from genome assembly GCF_056402215.1 of Rhodococcus sp. P4_B6. Classification (NCBI taxonomy): domain Bacteria; kingdom Bacillati; phylum Actinomycetota; class Actinomycetes; order Mycobacteriales; family Nocardiaceae; genus Rhodococcus; species Rhodococcus sp. P4_B6. The sequence goes on from NZ_JBFUHV010000011.1 coordinate 121,221, forward strand.
GCGGCGCGCGCGAAGGGCGGTGCGGGCCTGATCATCTCCGAAGAGCACGCCACCCATCCGGGTGACTGGCCGTACGAGAAGGTGATCGCCGGCTACCGGCCGGAGGTCGTCCCGGGATACCGGCGGATCACCGACGCGGTCCACGCACACGGAGTTCCGATCCTCGCTCAGGTCAACCACAACGGCGGCCAGGGATCGAGCATGTATTCGCGGCGGCCACTGTGGGCGCCGAGCGCCGTCCCCGACCCACTGTTCCGCGAAGTTCCCAAGGCGGTCGATCAGCGCGAGATCCGGGCCCTCGTCGACGGTTACGCGCGCGTCGCCGAGCACTGTGTCCGAGGCGGATTCGACGGCATCGAACTGCAGTGCTCGCACTCGTCGCTGGTGCGCAGTTTCCTCGCCCCCGCCACGAACCAGCGCACGGACCGGTACGGAGGGTCGTTGGAGAACCGTGCCCGGTTCCTCCTCGAGGTCGTCGAAGCCGTGCGAACGGCGATCGGCCCGGACCGCGCACTCGGGGTGAGGCTCGCGGGGGAGGACCTGTTCGACGGTGGCGTACACCTCGACGAGGCGGTGGAGGTGGCCGCCCTGCTGGAGGCGGACGGGCGGGTCGACTACCTCAACACGTCCATCGGGATGGCCACCGAGACGCTGCACATGATCGAGGCGTCCATGGCCGTCCCCCGCGGGTATGCGTTGTTCGTCCCCAATGCGATCCGGCGGCGGGTCGGACTTCCGGTGGTCGGTGTCGGCCGGTTCTCGGATCCGCATCAGGCCGACCGGGCTCTCGACGAGGGGCACTGCGACCTGATCGGGGTGGTGCGCGGCCAGATCGCGGACCCGGACTTCGCGGCCAAGGCACTCGCCGGTGAAGAGGACGCCATCCGATCGTGCCTGGCGTGCAATCAGGAATGCATCGGACGCATGGGGCTGGGCCGGTGGCTCGGCTGCGTCGTGAACCCGCGCGCGGGCAGGGAATCGATTCTGCTGCCCGAACCCACCGTCCGCGGCAGGCGGGTCGTGGTGGTCGGCGGCGGACCTGCCGGGCTGAAGGCCGCCGCCACCGCCGCGCAGCGGGGGCACCACGTGACGCTGTTCGAACGCAACACCGTCCTCGGTGGTCAGGTCAGGACGGCCGCCGTCGTCCCTGGGCGCCGCGAGGTCCTCGGCCTCGTCGTCGACCTGGAAGCGGAATGCGTTCGGCGCGGCGTGGACGTGCGGACCGGCACCGAGGCGACCGCCGAGGCGCTCGCGCAGGGACGTCCCGACGTGGTCGTGCTCGCCACCGGAGCGCGTCCGAGCCGTCCGCGCTGGGCGGGTGCGTCGGATCGGGTGGTGGATGTGCGGGACGTGCTGGAGGGCCGCGCGGATCCGTCCGGGACGGTGCTGGTGGTCGACGAACTGGGATTCCATCAGGGCACGTCCGTCGCCGAATTCGTCGCCGACGCCGGGTGTGCCGTCACGATCTGCACGCCGGGGATGATCGTCGGCCAGGATCTCGGGATCACACTGGACCTCGAGGGATGGAATCGGCGGGCGCACGGCAAGGGCATCACCCAGGTGACGGACGTGGTGCCGACCGGGTGCGACGACGCCGGCGGGGGCCGGATCGCGGTCACGCTCCTGCACCACCCGACCGGCGCGTCCCGCCGGCTCACCGTCGACTGGGTGGTGTCGTCCGCGCACCAGCAACCGGAGGACGAGCTCTGGAAACTACTGGCCGACAGCGGCATCGAGGTCCATCGCATCGGCGACGCCCTGGCTCCGCGCCGCGCGCATTCCGCCGTCATCGAGGGGGAGCGGATCGCGCTCGCGCTCTGACGCAGGCAGTCACGGCCCGGGTCGAATCCGCGGTCGCCTAGCATCGGAGGATGCCCCATTCCGGACACCTCGACGACGCGGTGTGGCCCGACCTCGTGTCCCACGTGTCGACGGTCGTGGTCCCGGTCGGCTCCCTCGAGCAGCACGGACCGCATCTGCCGCTCGACACCGACACCACCATCGCCGACGCCGTGTCCCGCGCGCTGCCGCACGTGCTCGTCGCACCCCCGATCGCGTACGGCGCGAGCGGTGAGCACGAGGGGTTTCCCGGGACCGTCTCGCTGGGGGCGGAGGCCCTCGAGACCGTGCTGGTCGAATACGGCAGGTCCGCGTGCCGGTGGGCGGACCGCGTGCTGTTCGTCAACGGGCACGGAGGAAACGGACCCGCATTGGTCAAGGCTGTCGCCTTGCTTCGATACGAGGCCCGTGACGTGGCCTGGGTGCCGTGCGCGGTCCCCGGCGCCGACGCCCATGCCGGACGTACGGAAACGTCCTTGTTGCTACACCTTTCACCTGGTCGAGTGAGGTTGTCCAGGGCCGAGCCCGGTAATACGGAACCTATCGCGAGGTTGATGCCAAGACTGCGAGAAGGCGGTATGGTCGCCGTGTCGGCCAATGGGGTGCTCGGTGACCCGACGGGCGCAACGGCCGCGGAGGGGGCGCAGATCTTCGGCGTGCTCGTCCACACAGTCACCAAGGCACTGGCCCGGTGGAAACCGGGCCCCGATGGACGGCTCCGGTGCGAACCGGGCGCCGATGGGAGGCTCCAATGACCCGCACGGGCGCCCTCGAGTTGCCGAGGGCGGATTTTCGGCACATCCTTGCGGCTGATTTCCGGCATGCCCTGCCGGCGCTGTCCGATCCGCATACGATCGACTGATGCGCCAAGCTCGACTTCCCGATGGATTCGGGATCCGAATCGACCCCAAGGTTCGCGCATATTCCGGAGGCCGAGTGCTCATCGGCGGTTCGCCGACCCGGATGCTGAAGCTGGCGCCCACCGCGGCGGCCATGATCGGAGACGGCTACCTCGAGGTCGTCGATCCGCAGTCMGCCGTCGTCGCACGCCGCCTCCTCGACTCGGGGGTCGCCAACCCGCGCCCCATGAGCACACCGTCCCCGCAGGACGTCACCGTCGTCATTCCGGTGAAGAACAACGCGCCCGGGCTGCACCGCGTGCTGGCCGCGCTCCGCGGACTCGAGGTGGTCGTCGTCGACGACGGCTCCGACGTCCCGATCGTCGCCCCCGCGCTGCAGAACGGGTGCGGCGGCCGCGTCACCGTGCTGCGCCACGAGACGGCAAAGGGGCCCGCCGCGGCCCGCAACACCGGTCTGCGTTACGCCGCAACTCCGTTCGTGGCGTTCCTCGACTCCGACGTCCTGCCGCGCACCGGGTGGATCGAGGTCATGCTCGGCCACTTCAGCGACCCCGCGGTCGCGCTGGTCGCCCCGAGGATCGTCGCGCTAGAACCCGAGGCGAGCACGCTCGCGCGGTACGAGCACGCCCGATCCTCCCTCGACCTCGGACGGAAGGAATCCGCGGTCCAGTCCGGCGGCCCGGTGTCGTACGTCCCGAGCGCCGCGATGATCGCCCGGCGTGAGGTGCTCGACGAGTTCGGCGGCTTCGACGAGTCCATGCACGTGGCGGAGGACGTCGACCTGTGCTGGCGACTCCAGGAGTCCGGCTGGCGACTGCGGTACGAGCCCGTGGCCCACGTCGCGCACGACCATCGCGTGACGTTCGGAAAGTGGTTCGACCGCAAGCTGTTCTACGGCACCGGTGCGGCGCCCCTGGCGGCGAGGCATTCGGGCATGGTCCCACCGCTGTCGATGTCGCCGTGGACGTTCTTCGCGTGCATCGCCGCGGCCACCTGCACCCGGCTGGGTCTGCTCGGCGCCGTCGCCACGCTCGCGATGATGCTGGTGCGCCTGCGCCGCATGTTCACGGGACTCGATCAGCCGACCCGCATCGCCGCCATCCTCGCCGCCCAGGGCTTCGCCGGTGGCGCCTGGCAGCTGGCGTCCGCGATGTGCCGCCACTATTGGCCCGTCACGCTGCTGGCGGTAGTGCTCTCGAAACGGATTCGCCGGATCGCGCTCGCGATCGCCGTCGCCGAGGGGGTCGCCGACTGGGTCACCCACCGGGAGCCCGGAGGGCTGGGACCGGTGCGGCACACGGTGTTCAAGCGGCTCGACGACATCGCGTACGGTGCCGGGCTCTGGAAGGGCGCCGTCGCCGCCCGCGACTTCGACGCATTGAAGCCCCGGTTGAAGTCGTAGTGACCGATCCGATTCGCGCCGCCGACGTCGTGGTCGTCGGCGGCGGTTCGAGTGGATGCGTGGTGGCCACGCGGCTCAGCGAGGATCCGGGACGATCGGTCCTCCTCCTCGAGTCCGGACCCGGCTACCGGTCGGCCCTCGACTGTCCCGTCCTCGATTACCGGACGCTGCCGGTCGGCCCGGGCAGCGCATACGCGCAGACGTACGGCGTGGAGTTGGCGCCGAGCGTGCCCTCGGCCATGGTGCGCGGCCGCGTTCTCGGCGGGTCGGGCGCCGTCAACGGCGCCTACTTCATCCGCGGGACGGAAGTGGACTTTCGGCACTGGCCCGCGTCGTGGTCGTACGAGAACGTGCTGCCCACCTTCCGGGCACTCGAGCGTGACGCCGACTTCGACGACTCCCGGCACGGCACCGCCGGCCTGATGCCCGTGCGCAGGCAGCCCGCGGAACAGCTGAGCGAGATCAGCGCGGCGTTCCGCGCCGCGGCCCTCGGCGCGGGACATTCCGAGGAACCCGACAAGAACGGAGCAGGCGGCGGCGGGATCGGCCCGGTGCCGCTCAACGTCGACGGTGGCCGCCGGGTCAGCACCGCCGTCGCGTATCTGCTGCCGGCGTCGGAGCGGCCCAACCTGACGGTCGAGGCGAACTCCGACGTCGTGCGAATTCTGTTCTCCGGTAACGAGACGGTGGGGGTCGAGGTCGAGTCGGGCGGCACCCGCCGCACGGTCCACGCCGGCCGGGTCGTACTGGCGGCGGGACCCGTCGAAACCCCGGTGCTGCTGATGCTTTCGGGAATCGGACCGGCAGAACATCTGAGGGGCAACGACATCGACGTCGTCCTCGACGTGCCCGGTGTCGGCACCGATTTCAGTGATCACCCCGAAGTGGCTCTGCCGTACCGTGTCCGGGACACACTCCGCCGCAGTGACACGAGTCCGGTCGTCGAAACGGTACTGAACGTCGACGACCTCGAGATCCGTCCGTACACGGCGCCGTTCGACGTGCTCGTCCCCGGATCCGGGCAACCCGACCCGGTCCTCGGAATCGGGCTCATGGTGGCGGAGAGCCGGGGCGACATCCGGCTCACGTCGGGACACCGCAGGGACCGTCCCCGGATCGAGTACCGGTACGCGCAATCGGCCGCCGACCGCCGGGCGCTGCGCGAGGGACAGGCCATCGCGCTGGACCTGCTGCGCTCGCCGGAGCTCGGCCCGTTGGTCCGGCCGCTGTCCGAGGAGGTGTCCGACCGCTCGGTGCTCGCGCACCTGGGGACGTCTCTGCACCTGTGCGGCAGTTGCCGGATGGGCGGACACACAGACGTGGGTGCGGTGGTGGACGAGCGGTGCAACGTCCGCGGAATACAGGGTCTGACCATAGCGGACACCTCGGTGTTCCCGGTGGTCCCGAGCCGTGGGCCGCACGCCACCGCGGTCATGGTCGCCGAGCGGGTCAGTACCTTCCTGAGGGAGTGACGGAGGGCGGAACCCGGCCCCGTGTGACCCGGGTTACAGTAGGCAGAGACGCCGTGGAGGAGTTCGATGCAAAGTCAACCGCCCACAGGGGGCAATCCGTGGGTCGCCGTGCGCCCGGGAGACGACGTCGCGATGCTGGCGCGCAGGGTGTCGTCGGCGCATCAGTTGTTCGTCGAGCGTCACGCCCCCGCAGGCCGAGACCAGGCAGGCGACGGAAATTCGGTGCGGTCCGTCATCCTCGATTCGTGGATGCGCAGCACGAGCAAGGGCGTGAGCCCGGACGGGTCCGCCCGCGCGGTCGATCTGGCGGCCGCGGATCTGGCCGCGTACCGGGCGTCGCACCCGATGTCGATCATCCGGCCCGTGGTCCGCAAACTCCTCGTCGAGGATGCCGCCGACACCGGACTGCTCGTGGCCATCACGGACGAGAAGGGCCAGTTGCTGTGGGTCGAGGGCGATTCGTCCGCCAAGGACCGCGCACTGGAGATGAACTTCGTCGAGGGCGCCGACTGGAGCGAGGACACCGTCGGCACCAACGCCCCGGGCACCGCGCTGGCGCTCGACCACTGCGTGCAGATCTTCGGAGCGGAGCACTTCAGCAGGTCGGTGCACGACTGGAGTTGTTCGGCGGCGCCCGTCCACGACCCGGCGACGGGGCTGATCGTCGGCGCCATCGACATCACCGGTGGCCCACGGGTCGCGGTACCCGAGGTGCTGTCGCTGATCCGGGCCACCGTCGCGGCCGCCGAGGCGGAACTGCGCCTGCACCTGCTGCGCTCGCCGCAGCCGCTGGTCGAGACGGTGCTGCGGTTGGAGGTGCTGGGGTCGGGACGACCGACTCTGGTGCGCGGGGCCGAACGCATCCCGCTCTCGCAGCGACACGCGGAAATCCTGCTGCTCCTGGCGGAGCATCCGGAGGGCCTGAGCTCCGACCGGCTCGCGGTGCTACTCGACGAGAACGAACTCGACGCCGTCACCATTCGTGCCGAGATGTCGCGCCTGCGCAAGGTTTTCGGTCCCGCGAACCTCGGTTCGCGGCCGTACCGGCTGCTCACCGAATTGACGTCGGACGTCCGGCAGGTGCGTGGGGCCCTGGACCGCGGAGAGCTGGCCGCCGCCCTCGACGTCTACTCGGGTCCGGTGCTACCCGGGTCGGAGGCGCCCGGCGTCGAGGACCTGCGCGGCGAACTGCGTGCCCGCGTCCAGGCGGCATTGCTGCGGGAGGGCGATCAGCGGTTGCTCGCCAAGTGGACCACGTCCGTCCACGGCCGTGAGGACGTCGCCGCGTGGGAGGCGTACCTCGCGGGCCTCGATCCGCGTTCCCCGTTGTATTCCCAGGTCAAGTCGAGGATCGATCTGTTCGATCAGCAGTACGCAACGTAGTTGCAACGGTACGGTCCCTAGTGTTGTGAGTCACACCGAGAAAGTTCCACCGAGTTTCACGACACCAGGGAGTTATCGATGACCGTGTATGCCCGCCCGGGTTCGCCCGACGCCGTCATGTCCTTCCAATCGCGTTACGACAACTGGATCGGCGGCCAGTGGGTTGCGCCCGTCAAGGGCCAGTACTTCGAGAATCCGACCCCCGTCACCGGGCAGCCGTTCTGTGAGGTCGCGCGGTCGACGTCCGAGGACATCGAACTCGCCCTCGACGCCGCACACGCCGCGGCTCCGGCCTGGGGCAAGACGTCGGTGGCCGAGCGCGCCATCATCCTGAACAAGATCGCGGATCGCATCGAGGAGAACCTCGAGTCCATCGCGCTCGCCGAGTCCTGGGACAACGGCAAGCCGATCCGTGAGACCCTGAACGCCGACATTCCGTTGGCCATCGACCACTTCCGTTACTTCGCCGGTGCGATCCGCGCGCAGGAAGGCGCCTTGTCGGAGATCGACTCCGACACCGTCGCCTACCACTTCCACGAGCCGCTCGGCGTCGTCGGCCAGATCATCCCGTGGAACTTCCCGATCCTCATGGCCGTGTGGAAGCTCGCTCCCGCACTCGCCGCGGGAAACGCGGTCGTCCTCAAGCCCGCCGAGCAGACTCCGGCGTCGATCCTGCACCTGATCTCCGTCATCGGCGACCTGCTGCCCGCCGGTGTGATCAACATCGTCAACGGCTTCGGTGTCGAGGCGGGCAAGCCGCTCGCCTCGAGCCCGCGGATCCGGAAGATCGCGTTCACCGGTGAGACCACCACCGGCCGGCTCATCATGCAGTACGCGTCCCAGAACCTGATCCCCGTCACCCTCGAACTCGGCGGCAAGAGCCCCAACATCTTCTTCTCCGACGTGCTGTCGTCCAACGACGACTACCAGGACAAGGCGCTCGAGGGCTTCACGATGTTCGCCCTCAACCAGGGTGAGGTGTGCACCTGCCCGTCGCGGTCGCTGATCCAGGAGGACATCTTCGACGAGTTCCTCGCGATGGCGGCCATCCGCACCAAGGCCGTCCGCCAGGGCGACCCGCTCGACACCGACACGATGATCGGCGCGCAGGCCTCCAACGATCAGCTCGAGAAGATCCTGTCGTACATCGAGATCGGCAAGGGAGAGGGTGCGAAGGTGATCACCGGTGGTGAGCGCGCCGAACTCGGCGGCGACCTGTCCGGCGGCTACTACGTGCAGCCGACCATCTTCACCGGTCAGAACAAGATGCGGATCTTCCAGGAGGAGATCTTCGGTCCCGTCGTGTCGGTCACTTCATTCAAGGATTACGACCAGGCCATCGAGATCGCGAACGACACGCTGTACGGCCTCGGCGCCGGCGTGTGGTCCCGCGACGGCGGCGTCGCCTACCGGGCGGGCCGCGACATCCAGGCCGGCCGCGTGTGGACCAACACGTACCACCAGTACCCGGCGCACGCCGCGTTCGGTGGCTACAAGCAGTCCGGCATCGGCCGCGAGAACCACCTGATGATGCTCGAGCACTACCAGCAGACGAAGAACCTGCTGGTCAGCTACGCCCAGAAGGCTCAGGGCTTCTTCTGATGGACGCAGCCCGGGCGCCTCAGCGCCTGAAGGCAACCGCCGGGGCGGTGGAGCTTCTCCGCCGCCTCGGCGGTACCCACGGGACGCTGATGATGCATCAATCCGGCGGATGCTGCGACGGGTCCGCGCCGATGTGTTACCCCGACGGCGAATTCATCGTCGGCGACCGCGACGTGCTGCTCGGTGTCCTCGACCTGCGTCTCGGGGTGGGGGAGACCCCGTCCACCCGGCCCGAGGGTGCCGATGCCCTGCCCGTGTGGATCTCCGGTTCGCAGTTCGAGGCGTGGAAGCACACCCAGCTGGTGCTCGACGTGGTGCCCGGTCGCGGTTCGGGCTTCAGCCTCGAAAGCCCGGAAGGCATGCGCTTCCTCAGCCGTGCGCGTGCCTTCACCCCGGAGGAGAACACCAGCCTCGCCGCGGAGGACGTCATCGTGGGCGAGCGGTGGGAGCAGGGCTGGAGACCCGCACCCTCACCCGAACCGCAAGTGGTCGCCGAAGCCGTCGACGCATGTCCCGTGCCCGCTCGCCGCCCGGGCCCCTAGCGCCCGAAGTTCACTGCGACCGCGGTTTTTACGTCGTGGTCACGTTTTGCTGACACGACGTGTACACAGCTCATTCACCATTGGCCTCGGCCGTTCGGCACCGCTCTCGCGCGGCGCCGGCGAGGCAACATTCGGATCGACGTAGGGGACGGAATGTCACTCGTAGAACCATCCAAGAATTCCGGAACCGGTAAACACCACGATGCTGCCGACTTCCACTCCGAAGACAACAGCTATCTGGAAAAACGCACGCTCCGAAAGGGTTCGGCGGGCTGGGTGCTGCTCGCAGGCCTCGGCGTCAGCTACGTGATCTCCGGCGACTACGCCGGATGGAACAACGGGCTGGCCGAGGGCGGATTCGGCGGACTGCTGATCGCCGGCGTCGTCATCGCGGGCATGTACCTGGCCATGGTGCTGGGGATGGCCGAGATGTCCTCCGCCCTGCCCGCCGCGGGCGGCGGTTACACGTTCGCCCGCCGGGCGCTCGGACCGTGGGGCGGATTCGCCACCGGCACCGCCATTCTCATCGAATACGCGATCGCGCCCGCCGCCATCGCGACGTTCATCGGCAGCTACGTCGAATCACTGAACCTGTTCGGCATCACCGACGGGTGGTGGGTGTACCTGGCGGTCTACGCGATCTTCATCGGAATCCACCTGACCGGCGCCGGCGAGGCGCTCAAAGCCATGTTCGTCATCACGGCGATCGCACTCGTCGGGCTCGTGATCTTCGCGGTCTCCGCGATCGGGCTGTTCGACGCGGGCAACCTCACCGACATCGCCCCGACCGATGCAGCGGGGGCATCGAGTTTCCTGCCGTTCGGCGCTTTCGGCATCTGGGCGGCCGTCCCGTTCGCCATCTGGTTCTTCCTCGCCGTCGAAGGCGTGCCGCTGGCCGCCGAAGAGGCACGCGAGCCGGAGAAGAACGTACCGCGCGGAATCATCATCAGCATGCTCATCCTCATCGTCACGGGGGCCACGGTCCTGTTCCTCGCGACGGGAGCACTGGGTGCCGAGAGCCTGTCGACGTCCGGGAATCCGCTGGTCGAGGCGCTCGGTGACGGAACCGCGGCGAAGGTCGTCAACTAC